>MVZB01000146.1 GCA_002068205.1 candidate division BRC1 bacterium ADurb.BinA292 | reverse complement strand
GGGGGGCTGCCCGGTCGGCAGGGATGGTATGGGACCGGCGCCGACGCGGAACGCGACCCGACCCGGATGATCCGCCCCGAGGAGTGGATGATGCTGAAATGGTTTCGTCGTAAGAAGCAGGAGGAGCCGGTGGAGTCGGCGCAGGCGCCTGAAGCGCCGGCGGCCGCCGAGCCCGCCTCCACGGACGAAGGCCCGTCGGATCAGCTTCTGCACGACCAGCCGATCCCGGACGACCTGCAACGGGATGAACCGGCGACGCTGGGGGAATTCAGTCCGGCCGACGCCGAGCAAATGGAGTGGATCGCGCCGACGGAATCGACGCCGGTGGAACTGGACGCGGCCGCGCTGCGCGTGGAGATGGAACGCGACGCCTTCATGAGCGACGCGGAAGCGACCGAGACCGAAGCCGGCGGGGTCAGTCCGTTTGAACGGGAAGCGGACGAGACGGATTCGGTCGAGGCGGTGGCGGCAGAGGAACCGGCGCCCGAGCCGGCCCCGGAAAAAAAGCGCGGGTTCTTCCTGCGCCTGCGCGACCGGCTGGGCAAGACGCGCAGCTCGCTGGTGGAGGCCGTCCGCGGGGCGGTGCGCCTGCGGGGCAAGGTGGACGAGACCCTGCTGGAGGAGATCGAGGAGATCCTGATCCAGAGCGACGTGGGGGTGCAGACCACGACGCGGATCGTCGACCAGATGCGCAAGGCGGCGCGGCGCCAGGGGGCGCTGTCGCCTGATGAGTTGCTCGCGCTGTTCAAGGCGGAAATCGAGCGGATACTGACCGAAAACAACCGGCCGCTGGAATTCGACCGCGCGCGCCCGATGATCGTCCTGGTCGTCGGGGTGAACGGGACGGGGAAAACGACGACGATCGGCAAGATCGGCAAGGTGCTGGCGGACCAGGGCAAGCGGGTGATGATGGTGGCGGCCGATACGTTCCGCGCGGCAGCGGCCGACCAGTTGCAGATCTGGGCCGAGCGGACCGGCTCGTGCATCGTGCGTCAGAGCGAGGGGGCGGACCCGGCGTCGGTCGTCTACGAGGCGCTGGAGGGGGCGCGGCGCGACACGCCCGACGTGATCCTGATCGACACGGCGGGGCGGTTGCACACCAAGACGCACCTGATGGAGGAGCTGAGCAAGATCGGGCGGGTGATCCGGAAGCATTATCCGGAGGCGCCGCACGAAACCGTGCTGGTGCTTGACGCGACGACGGGGCAGAATGCCCTCAATCAGCTTCGCCTGTTCAACGACGCGTGCCAGCTTACGGGGCTGATCATGACGAAGCTGGACGGGACGGCCAAGGGCGGGATCCTGATCGCCTGCAAGGACGCGTTGAATCTGCCGATCTTCAAGATCGGGATCGGCGAGAGCGCGGAGGATCTGCGCGACTTTGATGCGCACGATTTCGCCGAGGCGCTCTTCGGCGGCGGGAACGGCGCAGACGGCGCCTGACGGGCGGCGGGCGGAGTCCGACCCGCGCGGTGGGGAGAAGCGATGGATAAGTTGACACGCCAATATGTCGAGCTGACCGAGGTGGACCGCGCGCTGGCGCAGACGCGCGAGCAACTGGAGCGCTACCCGGCGTTGCTGGCGCGGCTCGAAAAACAGGTGGAGCAGGCCGGCGCGGCGATTGCGGAGGCCGAGGCGGAGCTGGAGCGGGCGCGGCGCGACCGGCGCCAGGCCGAGAAGGAAGTGGAGACGCTGCGTGAGCGCATTTCCAAGTACCTGCTGCAGCAGACCCAGGTCAAGACGAACAAGGAATACGAGGCGATCACGCACGAGATCGAGGCGACGCGCACGCGGATCGATGAGTGGGAAACGCGCGGGCTTGAGTACCTTGAACTGGAGGATCAGGCGGCCGAACGGAAGCGCGGAAGCGAGGCGGAGGTCGTCCGGCTGCGCGAGGAACTGGGCCGCGAACGGGAACGAATCGAGGGCCTGATGGCCGAGAAGCGGGAGGCCGTGGCACGGCTGGAGGAGGAGAAGCGCCAGCGGCTGGCGGCGCTCGCGCCGGACGAGGCGGAGGATTACGAGCTGCTCAACAACCGCAATCCCGGCTCGGCGGCCGTGGCCGTGCAGCAGGGGCACTGCGGCGGGTGCAACTGGGCGCTCGTGCCGCACACGCAGCAGCAGGTGCGCCAGGGCACCGAGCCGGTCCGCTGTGAACATTGTCGGCGGTTTCTATACGAGCCGGCGTGAGGGGTTTCGGCGGGGATACGCGGCGGTCACTGGCTGAGGCCCCGTGCCAATAACAGGCCCCCAAAGGGGGCCAGAAGAAAGCCCGCTGGCGCAGGCTCCGAAGGCGCGGAAACATGGAGGGCAAGGCCACTGTGGAGAGTGGCGTTGGGCTTTCGAACACCTTGGAAAAGTCCCCGGACCGCGGAGGACCGCATGCCATGTTCGTTCAACTCCATCTGAAGCACGAGAGCGAATACCAGGAAGGGGAGCTGGTCGCGCTGGCCGAATCGATCGGCAAGCTGCTGCACACGCTGGAGATTTCGCGCGTCCGCTCGCTGCTGCTCGATGAGCAGGCGCTGCTGCAGCTTCAGGCGAACCGGTATCCGGCGGCGGCGGTCGAGGAGCCGGCCGGCGAGGAGCCCGAACCGGAACCCGCCGTGGTGCGGTTGCAGGTGTGGTGCAACCGGGCGCAGATTGAACCGCACATCATGCGCGGTCTGCCCGCGCACCTGATGCGCGAGGTCAAATACACCTACGTCTGACGGGCGGGGGGGCCGCGGACGATTGCGAGGGCGATACCGAAACCGATTGTTAGGGGCGGGGCAAGGGCGCGATGGAAGTCATTCATGATCCGGCGGAATATCAGCAACGGACGCTGGCGTGGCGGCGCGACGGGCTGCGCCACGCCCTGGTGCCGACGATGGGCGCACTGCATGCCGGGCATTACCGGCTGATCGAGGAGGCGCGCGCGCACGCCGAGCGGGTCAGCGTGAGCCTGTTCGTCAACCCGAAGCAGTTCGGGCCGAGCGAAGACCTGGCAAAGTATCCGCGGACGTTTGAGGCCGACCGCGCGGCATGCGCGGTGCGCGGGGTGGACCTGTTGTTCGCGCCGGATGCCGAGGCGATGTATCCGGCGGGGTTTCAGACGCACGTGGAGGTGGCGGGGTTGAGCGAGCCGCTGTGTGGAGCGGCGCGGCCGGGGCATTTCCGCGGGGTGACGACGGTGGTGCTCAAGCTGCTGCTGCTCGGGCAGCCGACGGCGGCGATCTTTGGTTGGAAGGACGCGCAGCAGTTTCTGGTGCTGCGGCGGATGGCGCGCGACCTGGCGGTGCCGGTCGAGATGATCGGCGTGGAGACGGTGCGCGAGCCCGACGGCCTGGCGCTCAGTTCGCGCAACGCCTATCTGAGCGCGGCGGAACGGGGGGCGGCGCCGGCGATCTATCGGGGGTTGAGTGTCGCGCGCGAGGCGTTTGGGCGAGGGGAGCGCGATGCGGCGAAACTGATCGCGGCGGCGCGGGCCGAGATCGCGCGCGAGCCGCTGCTGACGATTGAATACCTGGAGGCGCGGTCGCTGGAGACGCTGGCGGAGCTGACACGCGCCGAGGAGGGCAACACGCTGCTGGCCGCGGCGGTCCGTTGCGGGTCGACGCGGTTGATTGATAATGTCAGGTTGTAGGGGGGGGGAACGAATCGATTACGATGACCAGGGAAGAAGGACGAGAGACGAGAGACGATCTGATTGAGGGGAACTCATGGCATCCTATTTGATCACCGGCGGGGCGGGGTTTATCGGATCGCATCTGGCCGAGGCGCTGCTCGCGCGCGGCCATCACGTCTGGATCATCGACGATCTCTCGACCGGCTCGATTGCGAACCTGGACCCCATCCGCGAGAACCCCCGGCTGCAGTACTTCGTCGATACGATCATGAACACGGCGCGGATGGCCGAGCTGATCGACCGCGTGGACGGCGTCTTTCATCTGGCGGCGGCGGTGGGGGTGCGGCTGATCTTCGAGAACCCGGTCCACACGATTCAGACCAACATTCGCGGGACGGAGATCGTGCTGGAACTGGCCGCCCGCAAAAAGAAGAAGGTGCAGATTGCCTCGACGTCGGAGGTTTACGGCAAGGGGGCGCGCGTCCCGTTCCGCGAGAGCGAGGATCTGGTGCTCGGGCCGACGACGTGCCCGCGCTGGTCGTATGCGTGTTCGAAGCTGATCGACGAGTTTCTGGCGCTGGCCTACTGGCGCGAAAAGCAGATGCCGACGCTGGTGACACGGTTTTTCAACACGGTCGGCCCGCGGCAGACCGGCCGCTACGGCATGGTCATCCCGAACTTCGTCGGGCAGGCGCTGCGCGGCGAGGCGCTGACGGTGCATGGCGACGGCAGGCAGACGCGCAGTTTCGCTCACGTGCGCGACGTGGTGCGGGCCGTGATCGAGCTGATGGAGCGCGACGACACGAACGGCGAGGTGTTCAACATCGGCAACCCGCAGGAGGTGTCGATCATCGACCTGGCGCGGCGGATCCTGGAACTGACCGGCAGCCATTCGGAGATTCGCCACGTTCCCTACGAGGAGGTTTACGGGCCGGACTTCGAGGACCTGGACCGGCGCGTGCCCGACGTGACGAAGCTGGCGGGCACCATCGACTGGTCCGCGCTTCAGGATCTCGATGCGATCCTGCGGGCGGTGATTGAAACGGAGCGCGGGAAGCTGTAAATCCGCGGCATGGGGAATCGGCTTGTGGCCGCGGAGACGGGTGCCGGCGTCGCCGGAATACCCTCCGCATCCGCGGTAGTGACCCGGCGACAAAAGGGGTTTACGCCTCAATCCCTGCTTCTCCGAACAATGCAAGGCCGTTTTCATCAATGGTTTGTAGATCACGGATCACGGAGCGTCGTTCTTTTTTTATTACAATAGGTTCACGTCCCAGGTCATACTGGCACGTTGAACTATAGCAGTAGCCCGGCATGAATTTCCATTCGTGCCGGACAATCCATTACGATTCGCTGCAGGTGCGATCGGCGTTATCGCCGTCCTGGCACGGGTCCCGATGGTGAGGAAGGACATGTCCATGGGTCACGAGTGAAACGTGGGAAGAGAAACTCAGGAACCAATCATCCATTACGCAACTGACCGGAGACGAAGATGAACTCTTTGCAGTCTTCTATGACTCCGGCTATCAGTTCATATACCTTTCTATAATGGCAGATCCACTTGGATTAGGAAGAATTTCGCCTTCCTTTCAATGAAGTTTACGTTCACGCGATCGTCCCGCGGCCCTTCGGCGACCTTTTCGTGGCTACCGGCAAACACCCATATCTCATCACTAACGCGACGGAATTTGGCATTTTCCGCTCGACCGATAACGGCTCGACCTGGTCGGAAGTCTCTTCCGGCCTGACCAACCTCGACGTACGGGCACTGGTGGTGGACGCCGAAGGCACGCTCTACGCCGGCACGGCAGGCGGCGGCGTGTTCCGCTCAACCTACCTCGTGCCGGCGGAGCTGTCGGCCTTCAGTGTGGAGTAGGATGTCGCGTCCCGGACATAACGCGCTTAGCAGGACCGGCATCCTGCCTGTCGCCGGACTCCTCAAGGTTTTCATCGGTCACAACCATCGATTGGCGCAACCATGGGGGATCTGGATGCGATCCTGCGTGGGGTAGTTGATATCGAACGCGGGAAGCTGTAAGTTCGGCAACATGTGGGAACGGCCCGACTCATCACCAGGTCCCCAACCATCCGCACCGGTCGTGATCAGGCGCGGCATTCACCACCTGTTGCCGCTGTTGCCGATCCTGTTCCTCTCTGTCCAGTCCGTCCATGCCCAGGCCCCCGCGGACGCGCCGACCACCCGCGCCGGCCGTCTGGTGTTCGTCATCCCGATCCAGGGGGAATTCGAGAAGGCGCTGCACCTGATCGTCGTGCGGGCGCTGCGCGAGGCGAAGCGCCAGGAGGCCGACGCCGTCATCCTCGACATGGACACGCCGGGCGGGCGCGTCGATTCGGCCATCCGCATTCGCGATGCGCTGATCAATACCGAGATCCCGACTTACACGTATGTCAACCCGATGGCGGTGTCGGCGGGGGCGTTCATTGCGCTGGCGACCGATCACATCATCATGGGCCGCAACAGCAGCATCGGCGGCGCGCTGCCGCTGACGATCGGGGCGGAGGGAGTCGGCGCGGCCGAAAAGAAGTTCCAGAGCGTGTTCAACGCCGAGATCCGCAAGACCGCCCGGACCAAAGGGCACCCGGAAGACATCGCCGAAGGTTTCAGCAACCCGGATCTGGTGATCCCCGGCTTGAAGAAGGAAGGGGACATCCTGACGTTGACGTTCGACGAGGCGACGTCGCTCGGGCTGGCGGAATATCAGGCCGAAACGCTGGATGAGCTGCTGGCGCGGGAAGGGTTGAGCGGCGCGCGCGTCGTGCGGTTCCAATTGACGACGACCGATCGGATCGCCCGGTTCCTGTCGAGTTCGGCGGTGCTCGGGGTGCTGATGATGGTGGGGCTGGGGGCGTTGGTTCTTGAGCTCAAGACGCCGGGGGTCGGTCTGCCGGGCGCAATTGCATTGCTGGCATTCGGACTGGCCTTCGGGGGTTCGTATCTGGCCAACCTGTCGGGTTACATGGAAGTGATCTTCTTCTTCGTGGGCGTCGTGCTGCTGGTGGTCGAGATTTATGTGCTGCCCGGATTCGGCATTGCGGGCATTCTGGGGATCCTCTGCGTCGTGGGATCGCTGCTGTTCGCGCTGTTCAGTTTCGCGCCCGACGGGTTCAGCCTGACCGCGCCGCGGCTGGACATGCTGGGCAGCGCGGTGCTGACGGTCACGGCCGCGCTGGTCGGGCTGATTCCGTTCTTCATCGTGCTGGGGAAGATTCTGCCCGCCACGCCGCTGTATCGGAACCTGATGCTGGGGCCCGAGGGGCGGGAGAGTCCGGCGCCGGCGGAGACGGCGGGGGCGGCCGCGGCGCCGCGGGCGGAGGCCGCCGTTGCGGCGGGGCAGACGGGCCGGGCGCTGACCGATCTGCGTCCGGCGGGGATTGCGCTGCTGGGCGAAGCGCGGGTCGATGTGCTGACGCAGGGGGAATACCTGGAGAAGGGAACGCCGGTCGTGGTCGTGCGCGTCGAGGGCGCGCGCGTCTTCGTCGCGCGGGGGGAGTGACATAATTCAGGGACCGGCTTCGCCGCGTGTTCCTGGTCCGGAGGGTCGGAAAGGATTTGAGGGACTCAAGAGACTTAAGTGACTCAAGAAAAAAGTGTCTCGTTGATCCCTGGTTCTTTTGCGGGCACGTCCGGTCGTTCGTTGCCAGAGTTTTCCCTTCCTTGCTTGCTCCGCATCGTCAGTTGCGCGACGATGGGGGGGCTGAGTTCGTCGTTTCGGGGCTTCGTCTCGGCAACTTGCGCGGTGCAGCCGCCTGGAAAGCCGGTCGTGATCCATGCGAATTCTCTTTCTGGGCGATATTTTCGCCAAGCCGGGGCGGCGGGCGGTCAGCCATTGGCTGCCCGGTTTCCGGGCGGAGGCCGGGCTCGATTTCGTCATCGCCAATGGCGAGAACGCGGCCGGGGGCAAAGGCCTGACGCATGAAACGGCCCACGAGCTGTTCGAGGCGGGGGTCGACGCGCTGACGGGGGGCAATCATTCGTTCCAGCATCGCGAGAGTTATTCGCTGTTCGATCAGGACAAGCGGGTGCTGCGGCCGGGGAACCTGCCGCCGGGGGCGCCGGGACGCGGGCTGGGCATCTACGACCTGACCAGCGGCGGGCGGATCGCGGTGATCAACCTGCAGGGCCGCGCTTTCATGAAGGCGCACGATTGCCCGTACCGGATCGCCGACTCGCTAATAGCGGAAGCGCGGATGGAAACCGCCGTGATCGTCATCGATTTCCACGCGGAGGCGACCAGCGAGAAGGTCGCCATGGCGGCCTATGTGGACGGGCGGGTGACGGCCGTGATCGGGACGCACACGCATATCCCGACGGCGGACGCGCGGCTGACGGCGGCGGGGACGGCGGCGATCACCGATGTGGGGATGACGGGGCCCTACGATTCGGTGATCGGGATTGAAAGCGGGGTGGTGCTGGAACAACTGATGTCGGGGATGCCGGTGCGCCATCGGGTGGCGGAGCATGGGGTGCGGATCTGCGGGCTGATGTTCGATGCGGAACTGGAGTCGGGGCGGGCGACGAACGTGGAGCCGCTCG
>MVZB01000145.1 GCA_002068205.1 candidate division BRC1 bacterium ADurb.BinA292 | reverse complement strand
GCGCGTCTTCGGGTTCACTTCGATCGGCACCGAAACGATCCGCATCCCGGCCTGCCCGCACTGGATCACGGTCTCGTGCGTGTAGGTGTAGCGGCTCAGCACATTGATCCGCAGGGCGGCTTCGCGGCTGTAGGCGCGGAACCCGCTCGTCACGTCCGCCACGCGGCAGCCCGCGAACCGGCTGACGACCCACGAACCGAGCGCTTGCAGGCATTTCTTGACGAACCCGAACTCCTGATGCTGCCAGATACCGCGGTCGCCGATCACCATCTCGGCCTCGTTGGCCAGGATCGGCCGGACCAGCCGCTCGATGCAGTCGCCGCGATACTGGTTGTCGGCGTCGGTGTTGACGATGATGTCGGCGCCGTGCGCGAGCGCGGCTTCCAGCCCGGCGCGGAACGCCGCCGCCAGCCCCTGATTGCGGCTGAAATCGACGATGTGCGCGACGCCGTGCGCGCGGGCCACCTCGACGGTGCGGTCCTTCGACCCGTCGTTGATGACCAGCACCTCAATGGCATCGATGCCGTCGATCCGGCGCGGCAGATCGCGCAGCGTCGCCGGCAGCGTCGCCTCCTCATTGTAACAGGGGATCTGGATGATGAGTTTCATTCGCAACGCACGGCCCGGCGGGGCGGCCGCCGGCGCCGACCCCGCTCCCACCGCTCCTCCCGCCTCCCCCGAGTCATGGGACGCCCGCGGCGGCGCTAAGCCTAATCAGCACAAAGCCGCGCCGTGGCATCCGGATGACCTGAGCGCCGAGAAAATAGGAATCGCATATCTTTTCCCGGGGCGCAAGCAATTTGGCGGCGGGACCCCCTCGCGCCCTCGCGACGCGGCTGCGGCCCGGGACGCCGGCCCTTGCGGAGCCAGCCGGGGCGGCGGCGGGTCAGTCCCGGGGCGGGGTGGGGCGGAAGCGCTGGGCGTCGATGCCGGCTTTGCGCATCTTCGAGCGCAGCGTGTTGGGGTTGAGCCCCAGCAGCCGCGCCGCGCCGAACGGCCCGTCGACCCGGCCCGCCGTCCGCGCCAGCGCCGCTTCGATATGACGGCGCGTCGCCTCCTCGAGTGAGAGGAACCCGGCCTCCCCCGCTCCAGCCGGTGGGAACCCGCCGGCCCCTGCCCCCGGCGCCGGGAACCCCCCCGTCCCCGCGCCGGCCGAATCCAGTCCGCCCGCGCGCGCCGCGGGATCGCCGGCGCTCGAATCCGGCCCGCCCGGGCTTGTGAATCCATCGCCGTGGCCCACCCCCGGCGGCTGCACCCCGCCCCCGGCCGCCCCCGCACTCGCCGCGCGCGGCGGCCGCTGGCCGACACCCATCGCACCGGCCACGTCCAACCCCCGCCCGTCGCCCAGAATCGCCGCGCGGTCGATCACCGTCGCCAACTCGCGCACGTTGCCCGGCCAGTCGTAGGCCAGCAGCAGCTCCAGATCGCCCGGCCGCAGCTCCAGCGGCGGCAGCCCGAACCGGATCGCCGCGCGCTGGGCGAAGTGGCGCGCCAGCGCCTCGATGTCGTCGTGGCGCTCGCGCAGCGGCGGCAGGTAGATCGGAAAGACCGCCAGCCGATACCACAGATCCTCGCGGAACGCACCGGTGCCGACCATGCCGGCCAGGTCGCGGTGCGTCGCCGCGACGATCCGCACGTCGACTTGGATCGGCCGCTGGCCGCCGACGCGTTCCAGCCAGCCATCCTGCAGAATCCGCAGCAGCCGGCTTTGCGCCGCCAGCGGCAGCTCGCCGATCTCGTCCAGGAACAGCGTGCCGCGGTCGGCCCGCTCGAACCAGCCCCGCCGCGCGTCGGTCGCCCCGGTGAACGCCCCGCGCTCATGACCGAAAAGCTGCGAATCGATCAGCTCGGGCGGAATCGCCCCGCAGTTGACGCGCAGCACCGGCCCGGCATGGCGCGCCGACCGCTGATGGATCGCGCGCGCAACCAGCTCCTTGCCCGTCCCCGTCTCGCCGAAGATCAGCACCGGCAGGTCGGAGGGGGCCACCTGCTCGACGCGCGCCATCACGCGGCGCAGGCCCTGGTCGGCGCCGACGATCGTGTCGCTCAGGTCGCGCCGCCCCAGCCGCCGCAGCAGCGCCCCCTTGTCCGACTCGGCGGCCTCGCGCAGCGCGCGCAGTTCGCGCAGCCGCAGGTCGTTCTCCATCGCGATGGCCAGCGGCTCGAGCAGCGCCGTCAGCAGCTCGCGATGCCGCTCCTGGGGTGGCCCCGGCGCGTCCAGCGTCAGAACCAGCGCCCCCAGCGCCCCTTCACCGGTGCGCAGCGGGCAGATCAGCGCCCCTTGTCCCTCCGCCGCGGCAGCCTCGCGCAGAGCGGCGGGCAGACTGCTCGCGGCGCCGCCCCGTGCGGTCGGCAACGGGGCGACCCGCCCCACCTCGCACCAGCGGCGCAAGGCGGCCATTTCCCCCCGGCTCAGCCGCGCCCGCTGCGGCCGCGGCTCCGGATCGTCCGCCGGGTAGGCGGCGAGCGTCTCCAGCGTCCCGTCGGCGGGGTTGAAATGAATGATCCGCAGGCGGCCCGGTGGGAGATGTTCTTGCAGGATCCGGCCGATCGTCAGGATCGATTCGGCCAATTCAATGTGCCGGCACGCCTCGCGCCAGACGTTCAGCAGAATCCCGCGGTATTGTTCCATCGCCTGTCCCCCTCAGAATAATGATCCATCGTCCTCGTGCTCGTGCTCGGCCCCAGTCCAACTTCGAAACCCATGGCCCGTCTCATTTAGATGAGATCTCGTTATATTTCAAGAACAAAATCGTTAAATAGAATGGATCACCTCCACGACGCAACTCCGGTTCAGCTTAAAACCTTGTCAACGCGTAACTTAACCTCGATTCTGCGAACTGGCCCGGTCCTCGCCTAGGCCCTGCGCCGAGTGGGGCCGGGACTTCTTTTCCGACCAGACCCCCTCCCCCCTCCACACCACTCTCCCCGCGAGGATTATCCATGAACCCTTATCCCGTTGCCGACCCCATCGCCTCTCGCCTCGCGCCCCGTCCCGGCGCAGCCCCCCGCCTCCGCCTGCGGGCGGCGGCCGTTAGCCTGCTCCTCTCGTTCCTGGCGGCGCTCACCGCTCCCCTCGCCCCGGCGGCCGACGCCCTGGAACTGCTCAATGTCTCCTATGATCCCACGCGCGAGTTCTACGAAGCCTTTAATGCCGCCTTCGTCAAACACTGGGCGGCCGAGCACGGCGGCGCGATCGCCGTCCAGCAGTCCCACGGCGGCTCCGGCAAGCAGGCCCGCTCGGTCATCGACGGCCTCGAGGCCGATGTCGTGACGCTGGCCCTGGCCCACGACATCGACTCCATCGCCAAACGCTCCGGTCTCCTCCCCGCCGACTGGCAGAGCCGGCTCCCCCACCAGAGCTGCCCCTACACCTCGACGATCGTCTTCCTGGTGCGCAAGGGCAACCCCCGCGGCATCGCCGATTGGGACGACCTGATTCAGCCGGGAATCGAAGTCATCACGCCCAACCCGAAAACCTCCGGCGGTGCTTGCTGGAACTACCTGGCGGCCTGGGGTTTCGCCCTCCGCCGCGAGCTGGGCGATCTAAACCGGCTGCATGACCCCGCCGCCGCCGCCGAAGTCGAGCAGGCCCAGGCCAAGGCGCGCCAGTTCGTTGCCGAGCTGTTCACCCACGTCCCCGTCCTCGACACCGGCGCCCGCGGCGCCACGAATACGTTCGTCCAGCGCCGGCTGGGCGACGTCCTGCTCGCCTGGGAGAACGAAGCCTTTCTCGCGCTCGAACAGTTCGGCCGCGACGACTACGAGATCGTCGTCCCTTCGATCAGCATTCTGGCCGAGCCCCCCGTCGCCTGGATCGACGCCAATACCGAACGCCACGGCACGACCGACGCGGCCCGCGCCTACCTGGAGTTCCTCTACAGCGACGTCGGCCAGCGGCTCGCCGCGCGCCACTTCTACCGGCCCGTTCTTCCCGAAAAAGCCGACCCCCAGGACCTGGCGCGGTTCCCCGAGCTGGAAATGTTCACCATCGACGACGTCTTCGGCGGCTGGAGCCGGGCCCACGCCGAACACTTCGCCGACGGCGCCCTCTTCGATCAGATCCAGCGGAGGCCCTGAATGTCCGCCGCCGCCGCCGCACCGCTCCTCCCGCGCCTGCTTGGCCGCTCCGCCGCCCCCGCCGCGCTGCCCGGTTTCGGCCTCTCGCTCGGCTTCACCCTCTTCTACCTCAGCCTCATCGTGCTGCTGCCCCTCTCGGCGCTCTTTTTCAAGGCCGGCACGCTGGGCTGGGAGGAGTTCTGGCGGGCGACGATCAACCCGCGCGTCCTTGCCTCCTACCGCCTCACGTTCACCACGGCGTTCGTCGCCGCCGCCGTCAACGCCCTCTTCGGCCTGATCGTCGCCTGGAGCCTGGTGCGCTACCGCTTCCCCGGCCGGCGCCTTGCCGATGCGCTCATCGATCTCCCCTTCGCCCTGCCCACCGCCGTCTCCGGCATCGCGCTCACCACGCTCTACTCCAGCCACGGCTGGGTCGGCCGCTGGCTGGAGCCGCTCGGCATCCGCGCCGCCTACTCGCCGCTGGGCATCACGATCGCGTTGACGTTCATCGGCCTGCCGTTCGTCGTCCGCACGCTGCAGCCGGTCATCGAAGGGCTCGAACGCGAGCAGGAGGAAGCCGCCGTCAGCCTCGGCGCCAACCCGTGGCAGACGCTGCGCCGGGTCCTGTTCCCGGTCATCGCGCCCGCGCTGCTGACCGGCTTCGCCCTGGCCTTCGCGCGCGGCCTGGGCGAATACGGCTCGGTCATCTTCATCTCGGGCAATCTCCCCTACCGCACCGAAATCGCCTCGCTGCTCATCGTCACGCGGCTGGAGGAATACGATTACGCCGGCGCGACCGCCATCGCCGTCGTCATGCTGCTCGCCTCGTTCGCCCTGATGCTCGGCATCAACGCGCTGCAGCACTGGAGCGCCCGCCGACTGGGTCAGAGGCGCTGCGCATGGGCCTCGCCACCTGCCTGCGCGCCATCACCGAACCGGCCGCTCTCGCCGCGATCCGCCTCACCCTACTCACGGCCGGCGTCGCGCTGCTGGCCAACGGCCTCTTCGGCCTGGCGGCGGCCTGGGCCATCGCCCGCTTCGAGTTCCGCGGCAAGAGCCTCCTGCTCTCGCTCATCGATCTCCCCTTCGCCGTCTCCCCCGTCATCTCCGGCCTTGTCTTCATCCTGCTCTTCGGCCTGCACGGCTGGCTCGGCCAGTGGCTCGCCGCGCACGAGATCCGCATCATCTTCGCCGTGCCGGGCATCCTGCTCGCCACCGTGTTCGTCACGTTCCCGTTCGTCGCCCGCGAACTGATCCCGCTGATGCAGGAACAGGGCAGCGAGCAGGAACAGGCCGCGCTGGTGCTGGGAGCCGGTCCGTGGCAGACCTTCTGGCGCGTCACGCTGCCCAACATCAAGTGGGGCCTGCTCTACGGCCTGATCCTGTGCAACGCGCGGGCGATGGGCGAGTTCGGCGCCGTCTCCGTCGTTTCCGGTCACATCCGCGGCCGCACCAACACGCTGCCGCTGCATGTCGAAGTCCTCTACAACGAATATAATTTCGCGGCCGCCTTCTCGGTCGCCTCGCTCCTGATTCTGCTGGCGCTCGTCACGCTCGTCCTCAAGACGGCGCTCGAATGGAAAGTCGCGCGCGGCATCGCCCCGCGCCCCCGGGGAGGTCACTCATGAGTATCCGGTTAACCGGCATCACCCGGTCGTTCGGCTCGTTCAAGGCGCTGGACGCCGTGAACCTGACCGTCGAGGAGGGCGAATTGCTCGCGCTGCTCGGTCCCTCCGGGTCGGGCAAGACGACCCTGCTGCGCATCATCGCCGGCCTCGACGCCTGCGACCCCGACCGCGGCGGCACGATCGAGGTCAACGGCCAGGACGTCTCCGCCATGCGCGTCGGCGAACGCAAGGTCGGCTTCGTCTTCCAGCACTACGCTCTGTTCCGCCACATGTCGGTCTTCGAAAACGTCGCCTTCGGTCTGCGTGTCCTGCCGCGCAAGGACCGCCCCCCGCGCAACGAGATCGCCCGCCGCGTCCGCGAACTCCTCCGCCTCGTCCAGCTCGACAAGCTCGAGCAGCACCGCCCCGACCAGCTCTCCGGCGGCCAGCGCCAGCGCGTCGCCCTCGCCCGCGCGCTCGCCATCCAGCCGCGCGTCCTGCTGCTCGACGAACCCTTCGGCGCGCTCGATGCCCGCATCCGCCAGGAACTGCGCCGCTGGCTGCGCCGCCTCCACGATGAGCTCCACATGACGAGCATCTTCGTCACCCACGATCAGGAGGAAGCCCTCGAGGTCGCCGACCGCGTCGTCATCATGAATGAAGGGCGCATCGAACAGGTCGGCGCCCCCGCCGACGTCTATCATCACCCCGCCACCCCCTTCGTTTACACCTTCCTGGGCGACGTCAACCTGTTCCACGAGCGCAGCGAGGCCGGCGCCGCGCTCGTCGCCCTGCCCACCCCCGATTCACGCTCCACCCCTTACCCCGGCGCCGCCTTTGCCCGGCCCCACCAGGTCGATCTGCTGCCCCCCGACCAGACCGACCTCGGCGTCGAAGGCATCGTCCGCCGCATCCATGCCGCCGGCCCGATGGTCAAGGTTCACCTGATGACCGCCGACGGCGGCGACGTCCTCGCCGTCCTCACCCAGGAGCGCTTCGCCCAACTGGGCGTCGCCCCGGGGATGCGACTGCGCGCCGTCCCGCGCGAGCTGCGCGCCTTCACCGCCGCCGCCGGCTGAAATCGCCGCCCCCCTCTTTACAACCTCGTCCGTCGGCTCTCGTCTTGGTTCTCGGCTCTCGAAGAATTTGCCCCCTCCCGAACCGCTCCGTTATCGATAAGCATATCAGTAAATCAACAATTATTTTGTTTTTCTCTACTTGACGATGCGCTTGGCTCGTTGCATAGTCGCCCTTTCCCTTTAAATCCGGCTCCCGCGCCGTATCCCACCCAAGGGGTTCCGCCATGCGCTCGCTTTCCTCGCGCCGTTCGGCGCCCGCAATGGTCGCTTGCCTGGCCATTTTATTCCTGGGCCTGGCGACTTCGTCGCTTCATGCCCTGACCTCCACGGCCGACCTCGATTTCCCGAGCGTCAATGGCCCCATCTACGGCGTCGCCCAGGGTGGTGACACCATCCTTATCGGCGGCGCATTCAGCGTCGTGGACGGTGTCGGCCGCGCGCGCATCGCCGCCCTCGATGCCTACTCCGGCCAGTTGTGGGACTGGAACCCCAACATCACCGATGGCTTCGTCTATCGGATTCACATCGTCGGCGACAAGGTCTACGTCGGCGGCTCGTTCAGCGACGTCAACGGCGTCGCGCGCAACCGGATGGCCGCCTTCAACCTCCCCACCCATGCCGCCGACCCCGCCGTGCTCGACCCCGCCTGGGACCCTGATGTCAACGGCACAATCGACGAGGTCGCGTCCTCTGGTGGCAAGATCTACATCTGCGGCAATTTCACCACGGTCAGCGGCGTCACGCGGAACTACGCCGCGGCCCTCAGCCCCGCCAACGGCGTCGATGCCGTCACGGTCGACCCCTGGCATCCCGATTTCGGGGGGCGCTGCCGCGCCCTGCTGCCCCACGGCAACCGGGTCTACTGCGGTGGGCCATTCACCACCGTCAAGGGCGGGACTGCTCGCAATCGCCTCGCGGCGTTCGAGCCGGCCGACGGCGTCAACACCGCCGTGCTCGATGAGGCTTGGAGTCCCAACGTCGGAGCCACGGCCGTTTATTGCCTTGCTTCCGACGGCGTTCACCTCTACCTGGGGGGCGATTTCATCTCCACCGGCGGCAACTCCAATCACGGAATTCTCTCCGCGGTCGAGTTGGCCAACGGTCTCAACACTGGCGCCGTCATTGCCGATTGGGACCCCCGTTGATCTTTCCCCTGGTCCGGCGCATCCTGATCGTGGACGAATTTGTGATCGCCCTCGGCTCGTTCGTCCTCTCCGACCACAATCAATACCTCGTCGCTTTTCAGCGCGCCGCGCTGGGCTACACGCTCGATCCCTGGGCGCCCACGCCCAACGGCGTGGTTTACGATGGGACCTTGTCCGGCGCCGGGTTCCTCGTCGCCGGCGGCTTCACCACCATGGAGGGCGTCCACGCGCCGGGAAAGATCGCCGGCTTCAACTCCACGGTTCCCGTCCGCTTCCGCGCCTACACCGCCGAGTAGTCCCCGGCGCGGCAGCGGTGGTTCGCCCCCGGCGGGCCGGCGCGC
>MVZB01000144.1 GCA_002068205.1 candidate division BRC1 bacterium ADurb.BinA292 | reverse complement strand
GCGCCGGCGCAGCCGTAGAACCCGCCATACTCGATCAGCCCCTCCAGACGGCCGTCGCCGTCCAGATCGGCCAGCACCGGAAATCCGTATCCGCTGTTGGCTTCGCCGATGAAATTGGAGACGTGATAGACGTCCAGCGGCCGGCCGTCGGGTCCGTTCAGCACCGTGAAGTTGAAATAGTTGCAGCCGTAGAGGACCTCTTCGGCCCCATCGCCGTTCAGGTCCTGAAACGTGATCACCGGGACGGTCGGCGCCATGAACGGCGTATTCCGCACGTCCCCCCCCTGCCAACTGGTGCCGCTCAGCCGGTCGGTCGTCCACAGTCGCTCGCCGGTCGCCAGGTCCACCGCCACTGTCGGCTCGCCGGCCTTGCCCATCGCGCTGCCGGTTTGCAGGTTCAGCGAGGCGATCAGGTCGGGCCGGCCGTCGCCGTTGACGTCGCCCGTGCTCCAGGCCTTCAGCGAATCGGCCGGATTCTTCAGTTCCTCAAACCGGAATTCCCGGATCAGCGTCCCGCCCGGATCGATCAGCCCCAGCCGTTTGGCCCCCGGACCCTCATCGGCCAGTTCGGCCAGGACCTCATGACGGCCATCCCCCTCCAGATCGAGCGCCAGGACCGAGAAGTAGACGTTGCCCGGTTTGACCGGCGCAAAGCGCCACACCTCGCGCCACGGTTCGCCCGCGGCCGGTTGCAGCGCCACCAGCGCGTCCCCCCGCGTCAGCAGGATCTCGGCGACGCCGTCGCCCGTCACGTCCGCGGCGATCACCGGCGTGGCGTGGCCGTGTTGCGGCGGTTGCCACCGGGGCGGTCCGCCAACGGGCGTCGGGACCGGCGGCGACGCCCGCGCGACCAGTTCGTTCGACTCCGACAGGCTGTAGGCCGTCTCGCCGGCCGCGGACTTCCACAGAAACGCCTCGCCCCCCTCGGCCGCGACGAGCTTCGGCCGCGGACGCGACCGCGTGTTGCTGTATTGGCGCAGCGTCAGCTCGTGCCCCGTCGTGACAAGCTGCCCCGCATCGTCCACCCGCGCCAGCGTCTCGAATCCGTCCGACGTCAGCCGGCAGATCTCCAGCCGATAGCCCTCGGCGGCCCGGATCCCCCGTTCGTCCGGCGGCTCCCGGCTCATCAGGAACAGCGCCGGCCCGTCGGCCGTCAGCCGTTCAATCCCCCGCAGAAAATATCCGGGCCGCTCCGCGATCACGCCGCTCGTCCGTGCGTCGTCAACCCGCACGTGCCATCGGTCGCCCTGCGCGTGGCTCCAGATGCTGTAGGCCATGTCGATCCGGCCGTCAGCATTAAAGTCGCCAACCGACGTCGGCAGCGCCTCATACCGCGCCCTCCACTCGTCGGGATAATTTTCCTCCACCAGGCTGCGATACCACAGCACCCGCGGCCGCTCGCCCAGCTTAACCACCTCCATGTGCGGATACGACTCGTCGGTCAGGATCACCAGTTCGTCGTCCGGCTCTTCATCCAGGTTCACCGCTTCGATGAACCCGTAGTTGCGCCGGCCGCTGCCGAATTTCAGCTGGGCGATCGTCTCGCCCGTCCGGGCATCCAGCGCGCTGATCTCCTGATGCCCCTGCGCGATCACCTCCAGCACCCCGTCGCCGTTGGCGTCGGCCATATACGTCTTGGGGTAGGCGGCCAGGTGGATCTCGCGCTGCCAGAGAAATCCGGCGTCGCGCGCCCCCTGGCTGAAGTCCACCAGCGCGATCCAGCCGCCGGCGACATCCCCCTTGTCATCCTCGCGCTTCAAATAAATCAGAAACTGCTCGCCGGCGGCGTCGGGCAGCAACCGCTCCAGCCGCCAGTACGTGATGTGCGTCGCCTGCGGATGAAAGTCGATCCGCGACAGCGTGGCCCCGTCCTCCGGCGACACGACCACCAACTGCGGTGGGTAGCCCGTCAGCAGCAGTTCCTTCCGCCCGTCGCCGTCCACGTCCTCGGCGGCCAGCAGGCTGGTGTGGCGGATCGTCTCGGTCTCCCAGAGCGTTTCGCCCTCGGCGGTCTGCAGCGTGAGCCGGCGACCGAGCAGAAACAGCCCCTCGGCCCGCGCATCGCCCACCAGGTCGTCAACCAGGATCGGGCCGACGGCGCTCGCGCCCAGATCGTACGTGGCGACCGGTTGCGGCGCCGACGCGATCCGCCCCGCCTGCGGCTGCCGCCCCGAGCGGCCCGTGTCGTGCAGCAGCGTGGGCCAATCCGAGGCGCTGACAGATTGAGGGATGACGATGGAACTGATCAGGATCAGACAGGCGAGCCGGCGTGGGGGAAGGGCCAGGGACATCAATTAACTCCAGATCAAACGAGGCTCGGGGCAAGGGCCGGTTCAGAGGGGGGCGGAGTGAGCGATCCCGTCAGGGACGCCCACTCCGCCGCGGTGGTCCGCTCAGGACCCGTTCATTCCAGTTCGAACAACGCCAGTTCGGCCGGGACCTCGCCCGGATCGCCCGGCGTGATCCAGATGTAGGCGCCGATCGGGCCGCCCGTGCTGCTGCCGGTCAACACCGACGGGGCCATCGGCCGCAGGTCGTCGAACTCGCTCATGTAGTTCGGCTCCACGCCCGGATCGAGGTCGTTCGCGCCGGCCGTCCACGCGCCGCTGTAACCCTGCGGAACATTATTGTAGTCGCTGATCACGGTGGCATTCACATCGGCCGGGCCGCCCAGACCCTGCGCCGCGTCGCTCAGGATATTGCTGTTGGTCACGGAGATGTCCCCGTCGAACGTCGGCGGCGGGCCGCCATACGGGCTGAGCTGGATCGCCATCTCGGCCTTGCCGTAGATGTCGCAGTGATCAAGGTTGATCTGCGTGTTGGCGCCCACGGCAAAGATCGTCGGGCCATTGGAGCCGATCAGCGCGCTGCGCGTCATTGTCAGGTTGCCCGAGCCCTTCGGCGGGCCCGTGATGTTGTTGTCGCCGACCAGGAAGAAGTAATACGGCGTGCCGTCCGGATCATAGACCCACGTGCGGTCCAGCGTGACGGTCCCCGATTCGCCGTAGATCGGCATGGCCGTGCTGGCGTTGATGATCTGCGAGGTGACGAAGTTGAGCTCCGACGGATCGGCCCCCCCGTTGTCGTTCAGCACATTAAAGTGGAACGGCTTATTGCAGTTTTCGATCAGCACGCTGTTCAGGTTGACTACTGACGTGATCAAGGTTCCCTCCGCCGCGCCTGCATGATTGATCCGAATGACGCCGTCCCCGACGTTGAAGTTGGTGATGTCCACGTCGGTTATGTTGACCGTCGCCACCGAGGCCGCGCTCGGCGCGTTGTTGATCAGGCAGTCGGCGTTCGTCCCGCCCACCACGTCCAGGTTGACCAGGTCGAACGAACCGCTGCCCGTCCCGTTGACCGCGAACGCGAAGAACGTGTTGAGCGTGATGGTGATCCGGCCCCCCGCGGCGGTGCCGATCTGGAAGTTGGTGTTGACCGTGACGGTATGGCCCAGGTCGATGTTCGGCGTCTGGCCGCTTTCAGCCTGGATCACCACGCCGCTCTGGTTGGCGCCCGAGCCGACCGCGCCCGACGTGCTGTAGGTCAAACTGTCCTGGATGTTCAGGACATCGCCGGGGCTGGCCGCGGCGAATGCGTCCCACAGCGCCGAGCCGCCGCCACTGACGTTGACCGTGGCCGCCTGGACCGAGGCGATGGAAAACAGCAGCAGACAAGAGAGAAGACGAAGCCTCATGGATGGAATCCTTAGTCCCTGCGCGCGGCAGGGAGAAATGCACCGGCGTGCCCGGGAAGAGGCCGCGGCCGGACAACCAACGCAATGGGAAGAGTCGATGACACCTCGCTTTCGTCGGCGGACAGCTACGTAAGACATCTGATGTTTCGCGGCGGCCGCGTCTCCCCGCCCCTGTGCGCGGCCCATCCCCCTCAACGTGCCCGGGCCGGTAGCTCCGCCTCGTTTGACGACCTGATGATACGACTTGATACATGTCCACCGCGATCCTGTCAACCCTAAAAAAGGAGTTGACATGCCCCAGTCGTCTGATCTATGGATAGTAGCATCACGATAGTAACAGGTCCGGCTGCGCCAATCATCTGATGATATGCTAATGCGGCGCGCCCCGCCGCCGACGCCCTTTGCCTCTTTTCGCCGGCTTCCTTTACCTCAACCAAGGCGAGCTCCGATGCCCCGGCAGCCCCTCACTCCCTTGCTCCTCCCTGAGATCGGATCATTCCCCTCCCCGCCGCCCTGAGGCCTTCCCCCGGCCGGCGGCCGTTTCCTTCAGGGCCGGAGTTTTCCTTCTCCGCCTTTGCACATTTCCTTCCTTTCGCCAAAGGAGTCGTCTTCATGGTTCAGCCCACCCCCTCCGCCTCGAGCAGAGCCGGCTTTACCCTGATTGAGTTGCTCATCGTCGTCGCCATCATCGCGATCCTCGCCGCGATCGCCGTTCCCAATTTCCTCGAGGCGCAGACCCGCGCGCGCGTCTCGGCCGCCAAGGCCGACATGCGCTCGGTCCTCGTCGCCTTCGCCGCCTATCGCGTCGACAACAACACGCTGCCGCAGGTCTACTCCATTGGCTACGAGCACTATCTGACCACGCCGATCGCCTACATGACCTCGGTGCCGACCGACTTCTACTTCAACTTCGGCCCCTACGGCACCGGCAGCGCCGAATGGTACGAGGACATCTGGCCCTACTTCTTCTACTTCCGACGCGACTTCGGCGTCACCAGCGCCGGCGAGGGCATCTGGGCCGCCTTCTACGGCGACTACAAGTGGTTCATCGAAAACACCTGGCGCTTCTACAACCCGGGCGCCGAAACCATGCTGCGCGGCTACGGCCCCTCGCCCTTCGATGCCTATCAGTTCCTCCGCCCGCCAGAGAACGCCGGCTTCTACAGGAACTCAATCTGCACGATGCTGCAGTACGATCCGACCAACGGAACGGTCTCCGTCGGCCATCTGCTGAGCTTCATGTAGTGCCCGCGGCCGGGTCCGGAGGCCCGCCCCTTCGGCTCCGGCCTTTTATTCCAGGTAGGCGCGGTGCAGGCCATCCGCCTCGCGCCGGAATGGAGGCCGTGAACCCGACCGAACCAGACCATCTGAATCATCCACGGAACCGACGCGGCCGCGGCGATCCGCTCGCCCGGCGAGCCGCGTTCCGTCATTTGCATTCCATCGACGCGAGTGTGAAAGGAGCACGACACGTGAAGAATCCCTTTAGCAACCTGATTGCCGTCTGCGCCATCCTGATGCTGACGGCCTCGGCGCGCGCCGCCACGATCAACGTTTCGGGGGGCGCGACGGCGCTGGAGGATGCCATTAACGCGGCGGCCCCCGGCGACACGCTGGAGATTGCCGACAGCCTGACCTACACTCAGACGGCGAGGTGGGACATCAACAAGGAAGGCCTCAAGATCGTCGCCGCCTCAGGCCAGACCCCCACGATCGACCTCAACGGCCCCGCCACACGCGCCGTCACCCTCGATGCCGGCGTCCAGATCGGCTCCAACGACGGCGGACGGATCAAGATCATCGGCCGCCATTTCATCCCCATCATCGCCCGCAGCTCGGGCCCGGGTGAAACCCTCTGGGAGAATCTGGAGTTCAAGGCCGAGGGCGATAGCTGCAGCGTGTTCGTCCAGGTTTCGATCGGCCCCAGCGACAACCCGAACTTCAAGTTCCAGATTCAGCGCTTCCGCAACTGCCTGTTCCGCGACGCGATCAAGGGCCTCGATCCGGGCGCCGGCGCGATCTACGTCTTCGACGAGGCGTTCCAGTCCAGCCCGGTCGATCAGGGCGGCCTGGTCTATGTCGAGAACTGCCAGTTCCAAAACACGATGTGCGCGGTCCGCGTCCGCGCCACCGCCGACCATGATTCGACGCCGACGCAGGTCTTCATGTCCGACTGCACCATGAATCTGCTGATTCCGCCCGAGGTGACGGCGACAAGCCGCGGCGGCCTGCGCGTCAGCGGCTCCTCCGGCCACCTGACGGTGACCAACTGCACGTTCATTTCCGAGGGGGCGTCGGAAGAGGAGCGGCCGGCGCGGTTCGTCATGGCCGGCAACACCGATTTCTATCCGCAGCCCTGGGGAGATGATTTCGGCTCGCTGACAATGGAACGCTGCACCATCCTGGGCGCTCACATCTGCGGCATTCGAATCATGGGCAGCGGCGACGTCAACCTCGACCACATTGATGTCCATGCCTACGGCAATTATACCGAGGGCGCCGGGATCCTGTTGGCGGAAGATGGCGACTTCTTCGGCTACAACGGTTCGCTCAACCTGACCAACAGCAACATCCTCTGCGACAACACCTTCTCGCTCAAGGGCCTGGCCGAAAACACCGCCGTGATCAACGCCTCCTATAACAACGTGCCCAACGGCATCGACGGCAGTTGGCCGACCTCCTCCACCAACTTCTCCGTCGATCCGCAGTGGGCCAATTATCCGACCGACCTGACCGTGGGCAATCCGGTCCTGTTCTCCGCCGGCAACGACGGCTTCGACATCGGCTCGGTCGAACTGAGCCAGGGCGGGCCGCTCCCCAACCAGGCGACCCACTGGTTGGTCTACTGAGATTCCGTTCGGGACTTGGTATGAATCAGACGGTCGTCTGTCGGTCCCAGCCTGGACTGACAGACGACCGTTTTTTATGAAAGCCGTCCCCTTGATGATGGATCCGTCCCTGGTGGCTCGTCCTCGCCCTCGCCACCGCCCCCAATGGCCTGCTTCCAGATTCGGCTCTCGGCTCTCGTCCCTCGTCGTCGGTTCTCCAAAACCGGCCATTCCGTTCGTTGCGAACTACCTGATTCACCACTTTTAACCCACTCGAGATCGTCTCCACCTGGGCTCTCGCTGGGATAGGGATACGTCCCGCAGATCTCGCGTGATCCCCGCCCCCTGCGTGACGATCTGCGCGCCGGGCGCGCCGTGACCTGTAAACCGCACCAGCGCCTTGTTCCGGCCCGCGCCCTCCGCGTCCGCCACCGCGACCGCGTCAGCCGCCAGTCCATTGGGCGCGTCCAGCGACCAGAGCGCGGCCACCGCGCCCCCGGCCCCGACCCCGTATGCCGTGCACGACTCGCCGGTCGAGCCCTCCCTGGGCCGGCTGACGAACACATCCATCCGGCCGTCATTGTCGGCGTCGCCCAGAACCACCGTCTCCAGCCGGCCCGCCGCGCCCGTGGCGACATGTAGCCAACTCCTTTTTGCGCCGGGGAACGCGCGGGCTGAACAACATGCGGGCGGGATCGGCCCGAACCGCGACCGGATCCCGTCGCCGCAAGGGTGCTCTTCCGCGCCGGGCCGGTCAGTCCAGCACGATCCGCCGCTGCTCCTCGGCCGACTGCGTCGCCAGGATCGACAGACGGTTTGCGCGCAGCGACGACTCCTGATCAACCAGGTCGCCCCCCGCCAGCCAGTCGGCCAGGACCGACTGCGTTTCGGGGAACTCGGTGATCGCGCGCCGCTTCGCCTCCCGGTCGGTCACGTGCAGCGTGCTCTCGCCGAAATCCAGATCCAGGTAACCCTGCGTGCCGGCCACCAGCATCCGGTAATCGGCGCCCGCCGGCTCGGGGAGCATGCGCTGCCCCTCGATGATCGCCGTGGCGCCGCTGGCCAGCTCGCAATACACCGCCGCGTGATCGCGCAGATTCACGTCCTCCGGATAGCCCAGGTTGCCCATCGTCGCGGTCATCGCGACGATCTTGGAGTCCAGTGCCCACTCCACCTGGTCGATACCGTGGATCAGCAGGTCCAGAAACAGGCCCCCCGAGCGGTTGACGTCCAGGAACCAGTCGGGCCGCAGCTCGCGCATCAGTTGCACCGCCATGCGGACATGGCAGAACGCCGGGCGGCCGATCGTCCCGTCCCGCACCTGATTGCGCACCTCGGCCCACATCCCCTGGCCGCGCAGCGTCAGCAGCACCAGCAGGCGCCGTTCGGGGTGCGCGCGCAGGAAGGCCTCGATTTCGCGCTGCTCGTCCATCGAGATCGTCAGCGGCTTGTCCGCGACGACGTCGCAACCGGCCCGCAGGGCGCGCAGAACGCAGGCCCCCTTCAGGTCATTCTGATTGGCCACCGCGACGACGTCGGGCTTGGCTTGTTCGTACAGGGCCGCTTCGGAATCGAACAGCGGGCATTTGAAGTCCTCGGCGGCCTTGGCCTTCTGCGACTCGCGGACGACGGCGCCGACGATCGTCAGGTGCTGGCCGGCCAGGCGGGTGACTTCATGGATATGGGTTTCGCCGCCGACGATGGCGATGCGTTTCATGGGCTCCTCCTGCAAATGATAAGATGACTGATGTTTTAGCCGAAATCCCCGCTCCCCTCAACCGTCTTCACGGCGCCTAACCCGACGCCCGCCGGCTCACCGCCGGC
>MVZB01000143.1 GCA_002068205.1 candidate division BRC1 bacterium ADurb.BinA292 | reverse complement strand
CTGGAGCCAGCGCGCCTCCACCTCCCGGGCGCTAACAGACACCCACCGCGGCACTTCAGAATGCCCCGCGCTTGAGCTATCGTGCTTCTGGTGCGCCGCGCGCCGGTCAGCCGGATACCGGCCAACGACCGGATCGCCCCCGCCGCGCGGCGCGCACGCCATCCTTCCCCGCGAGTTGCCCGGCCGTGACCACCCCCGCCTTTCTTCAATATGAACACTACGCCGTGCTCGGCGCGGGCGCCAGCGGCCGCTCCACATCGCGCCTGCTGCTCGACCGCGGCAAGCGCGTCACGCTCTTCGACGACTATGCCGATCCGGCCGCCGGGAACCTTCAACCCCTGCGCGAGCGCGGCGCGGCGCTTCAGTTCGGCCCTCCCCAGACGACCGCGGCGGCCCTCGCTCAGGTCCAGGCCTGCGTCGTCTCGCCCGGGATTCCCATCGACCATCCGTTCATCGCCGAGGCGCGCCGCCGCGGCAAGGCCGTGCTGGCCGAGATCGAGTTGGGCTGGCTGCTGCGCGGCGGGGCGCGCGTCGCCGCCATCACCGGCACCAACGGCAAGACCACCGTCACCATGCTCCTCCAGCGCCTGCTGGAGGAAGGCGGCCTCGATTCAATCGCCGCCGGCAACATCGGACTGCCGATGACCGAAGCCGTGACCGCCCGCGCCGGCGAGGCCCTCGCCCGCACGATCTTCGCCGTCGAGATCAGCAGCTTTCAGCTCGAAACGACCGACGCCTTCGCCCCCGAGGTCGCCGTCATCCTCAATGTCACGCCGGATCACCTGGACCGTCACGGCAGCATGGAGGCCTACACCCGCGCCAAGGCCCGCATCACCGGGCGCCAGCGCGCCGACCACGTCCTCGTCGTCAATCAGGACGACGCCGCCTGCCTGGCCATCGCCGCCGCCAGCCGCGCCCGCATCCGCCGCTTTTCGCTGGAGCGTCCCGTCCAGGACGGCGCCTGGCTCGATGGCGAACTGATCATGATCATCGAGCCGGGCCAGCGCCCGCGCCGCCTGATCGCAATCGACGAGCTCAAGATGGTCGGCCTGCACAATGTCGCCAATGCGATGGCGGCGGCGTGCGCGGCGCAGGTCCTCGGCGTCGGCCGCGAGGCGATCGCCGCCACGCTCGCGGCATTCCGCTCCGCCCCCCACCGGATGGAAATCGTCGCCACGCGCGACGGCGTCACTTACATCAACGACTCGAAGGCCACGAACCTCGACGCGATGGTCCAGGCCGTCAGTAGCTTCGAAGGGGGCATCCACCTGATCGCCGGCGGCCGCGACAAGGCGAGCCCGTTCGATACGATCACGCACCACCTGGAACGGCGCGTTCGCCGGCTCTACCTGATCGGCGAGGCCGCCGCCGACATGGAACAAGCCTGGGGCGAGCGGATCGAGTGCCGCCAGTGCGGAACACTCGCCAACGCGCTGAGCGAAGCGACCGCCGCCGCCGCGGACGGCGAAATCATCCTGCTCTCACCCGGCTGCGCCAGCTTCGACCAGTTCCAGAGCTACGCCGACCGCGGCCGCCAGTTCGTCGAATGGGTCAACGCCCTCCCCCCAAATCCCGTCCCTCGTCCCTCATAAAATCGTCCCTCGTCCCTCGTCCTCGTTCTCGGCTCTCGCAAATCGCCCTTTCCTTTTTCGTGTCTTTCGTGCCTTTCGTAATCTCATTTCTCCTCTTCTCACGGCCCCTCCCTCTCTTTCCCGCTCAGCCCCTCGCGCCAGGCGCGCTCGATTTCGCGCGCGCAGCGTTCCGCCCCCGTGCAATCCGGCGTTTGCCGGATCCGCTGACGGCCCAGCCGCTCCAGCCAGGGCCGCCAGTCCAGCCGCAGGAAATCCCGCTCGGGGATGCACAGCCCGCCCCCCCAGCGCCGCAGCGCGCGGTCCAGCGCATACCATTCGGCAAACTGCGGCCGCGGCAGATACAGCATCCGCGTACCGACCGCCAGGCACTGTGCGCACGTCCCGTAACCCGCCTTGCCGATGACCCCGTCCACCGAGGCGAACGCGTCGGCCGTGGGCATCGTCTCCTCGTCCAGCGGGCGCACCAGCTCCTCCAGCCCCGCCGGCGCCGCGTAACCGACCAGTTGCAGATCGCGCAGCCGCGGGCGCGCATCCGGCTCAAGCCCCTGCAGGCCCTCCCGTCCCAGGTAAACCAGATAAATCGGCCGCGCCGGATCGAGCCCCCGGGCGCGCGCCAGTTCTGCCCGGCGCGGGCGGCCCGCCGCCGCCACCAGCGGCATTTCGCGCCGCTCCCGGCACGCCTCCGCATCGCTCACGAATCCGGTCGTCAGCAGCAGATCCCCCTCGGCATATTCCGCGCGCATGTGCTCGATGACCGCCGCCGCGCGCCGCCGCAGCGCCTCGTCCGGCTGCTCCATCTCCACCAGATGCCGGTAAATGCCGGCCCACGTGAAGTTGGCGATCAGGATCGACGGGATGCCCGCCCGCCGCGCGACCCGCAAGGCGAACGGCACGATATCGGCCACGACCAGCCGGGCCCCGCGCGCGCGCAGCCATTGCACCTCCTCGTCGATCCGCCGCTCGTTGCGCGCGATCAGTTCCTCGGCCCGCTCCAGCGTCCGCCGCAGGTCGATCCGCGTCGCGTCGGGTCCCAGCGTGCCGCAATCGAAGGCGGCCGGCGCCAGCTCGAACGGCCGTCCCATCAGCTTTTGTTCCAGAAACCAGCGCGGGCACTCCGTCCGCAGCGTCACCGGGATTTCGCGATCCACCCGCGCCAGGATCAGCGTCGAGCGCACCGCGTGCCCAAATCCATGCGAGGTGATATACCAGACGATCATGGCCCGGCCCCGTCGGCGACGCAGTGGGCCTATTGTTCAGACCGCCGCTGCGCGCGCAAGCCGGAACTGCTGCTCCGGGTCGATCGCGCTCTGCAGCCGGCGGCTCAGCCGCCACTCCTCGGCCTTCGGCAGGCGCAACACCCCGCTCGGCATTACCCCATTCCCCCGTCGGACTTGCGCCGCTCGGCCATCCCCACTAAAATTAACCCTCTCCCACTCCCACAGGCTGCAAGGAGCATCGGCTGTATGGCTCTCACCTACTCCACCATGATGGAACTTGGCACCACGGCCCCCGATTTCAGCCTGCCGGGGACCGATGGCCAGCTCTGGCGCCGCGACGACGCCAAAGGCACCCGCGGCACGCTCATCGTCTTCACCTGCAACCATTGTCCCTACGCCAAGGCCGTGGAAGATCGCCTGATCGCCATCGGCCGCGACTATCAGCCGCGCGGCATCGGCATCGTCCTGATCAACAGCAACGACGCCGACAATTACCCCGAGGATTCGTTCGACAAGATGAAGGAGCGCGCCGCCGCCAGAAACTATCCCTTCCCCTACCTGTTCGACGAAAGCCAGGACGTGGCGCGCGCCTACCACGCGGCCTGCACGCCCGACCCCTTTCTGTTCGACCGCCATCTGCGCCTCTACTACCGTGGCCGCATCGACGACAACTGGCAGGATCCGGACAAGGTCCGCCGCCACGATCTGCGCGACGCGCTTGACCTGCTGCTCGCCGACAAGCCCGCCCCCGTCGAGCAACTCCCCTCCATGGGCTGCAACATCAAATGGAAGGAATGAGGCGGGCCGGCTTACGGCGCGTGGCGTCCCCGGCCGCCGAGATATCCGTGATGTCGTTTCCACCCGTCCGCTACGTGCAGGCCGTTCCCGTCATGCACGACGGCCAGCATGTGGTTGTGTTGCAGGATCCCGAGGGCCTGTGTCCCGAGACGCTCGCCGTTCCCCTGCCGCTCTACCTGATCATGACGCTCCTCGACGGCCGGCGCGACGCCCGCGCCGTCCAGACCGAAATCGCCCGGATGGCGCAGGGGCAGATCGTCCCCACCCAGGAGATCGAGCGCATCGTTCACGAGCTGGATGAACTCTATCTGCTGGAGAACGCCCGCGCGCGCGAACGCCGCGCCGAACTGGAGCGCGAATTCGACGCGCTCCCGCTGCGCCCGCCGATCCACGCCGGCGCCGCCTACCCCGCCGAGGCCGACGCGCTCCAGGAGATGATGCGGCAACTGTTCGACGGCCTGACTCCGGCCGCCGCCGACGCCCCCCGCCCGCGCGGCCTCATCCTGCCGCACATCGACCTGCGCGTCGGCGGCCGCGCGCTGGCCCGCGCCCTCGCCACGCTCGATGCCGACCGTCCCCCGCGGCTCTACATCATCCTGGGCGTCGCCCACTCTCCCACGCGCAACCTCTTCACGCTCACCGACAAGTCATTCGCCACCCCGCTCGGCCTGGTCGAGACCGACCGCGACGCCGCGGCGCGCCTGCGCGAGCTCTACGGCGCCGAACGCCTCAGCGGGCAGATCGCCCACCGGCTCGAGCACAGCATCGAGTTCACCACCGTCGGCCTGCGTTACCTGCACGGCGCCAGTCATAACGGCTCGCCGGGCGGAACCGTGCGGATGCTCCCCCTGCTTTGCGGCTCGCTCCACGAAGTTCTGGAAGAGGACGGCCTCTCGCCGCGCGAGCTGCCGGTGGTCAACGATTTCATCGAAGCGCTGCGCCGGCTGATCGACGAACTCAACGGCGATGTCTGTCTGATTGCCAGCGTCGATCTGAGTCACGTCGGCCTGAAGTTCGGCGACGCCGAGGGGATCTCCGATCTGCGCCGCGAGCTTGTCCGGTCGGCCGATGACGCCATGCTCGCCACCATCGAACGGGGCGAACCCGAAGCTTTCTTCGACACTTTCCGCGCCGATCGCAACGCGCGCAATGTCGATGCGATCACGTCGGTCTACGTCCTGCTCCACGCCCTGGGCGCGGTCGCCCGCGCCGAACGCCTCGACTACCAGCAATGGCACGAGGCCGCGACCGATTCGATGGTCAGCTACGCCAGCCTCGCGCTCTACTGACCCGCCCCCCAATGGACGGCTTACATCCAAGCTGAACTGCGACAGCAGTGCTGGCGCAGCCAACTATTGAGATATTTTCATCCATAAATATATTGAGTTTTCCAAAGCCATCTGGCATTCCTTCGGGTTAGCCCGGCTGGATCAGGTTCGCATGGGCTGACGCGCAAGTATGGAGTTCCATGATGGCCCGAGACATCAATAAGAATCCCTATGACTCGAAAACTTTAACAAAGTTGGAAATATTCGAGGCATACGTTAGAGAATGGCTGCCGGTATTCATCGAGTCTCGACATGTAACCCGTGCCGCAATCTGGGATTTTTTCGCCGGTTCCGGTCGCGACTCCGACGGTGTGCCGGGCAGCCCATTGCGGATTCTAAACCAAATTGAGTCCTTCAAGACAAAACTTGCCGCGAAGCCAAATATGCAGATCCGTGTCGTTCTAAACGAAGGCAATTCACGGAAATACGCTGACTTGTCGAGGGTCGTGGAAGAAGGTCGGGGTTCATGGGACCTGACGGACAAAGTGTCTGGGGAATGCCGCAATGCCGACTTCCAGGATTTCTTCCGCCTGTGTTACCCCGAACTAATGCGGCAGCCTAACTTGATCCTGATAGACCAATATGGAATAAAACACGTAAACCGTGATGTATTCCATATGCTCATTGGCTTGCCAAAAACCGATTTTCTGTTCTTTATTTCCTCATCATATATCAAGCGATTCGCTCGAACCCATGAATTCTCACGTATCTTTCCAGACATGCAATCTTTTCAACTCGCGGACGCTAGAGCACAAGATGTCCACCGGATCGTGCTTGAGTACTATCGGAGTTTGCTTCCTTCGACAAGCGCAACTCGATTGTACCCATTCACGCTGCGCCGTGGAGAGCGGTCCGGGAATGTATACGGTTTGATATTTGGCAGCGCCCATCCGCATGGCGTGGAAAAATTTCTCGACGTTGCGTGGAACAGAAACCGCATCAACGGCGAAGCCAATTTTGATATTGATGACGACCTGGAAAAACTTGAACCCGTGTTCTCCGATGAATTTCGGCGGTTCACGAAACGAGAATGCTTCGAGCGAGACCTTGTGTCCTTCATCCATGACGCCGGAGAAAGAACAAATGCCGAGGTGTATGAGTTTACCTTGGCGCGCGGACATCCCAAGGCCCATGCCATGGAATGCCTGAGAAGGCTTCGCCGCGAAAAGAAGATCGATTGCCCCGCCAACTTTGGGATAAGCTACAAGTGCTGCGTCTCAGAGCATCGCCGAATCGTGACCGTGAGGTCCCTATCCAGATGACCAGCACCAGGATCGAATGGACCCGGTCCGTTTGGAACCCCGTGGTTGGCTGCTCGAAGGTTAGCTCGGGGTGCAAGAACTGCTACGCCGAGCGGATGGCCCGGCGACTGGTCGCGATCGCCGCCGCCGCGCGCGCGCGTGGCGATGACCCCGGGCGAGCGGGAAATTATCAGAAGGTCTTGAATGCAAACGGTAATTGGAGTGGGGGGATTTTCCTGGATGACCTCAGCTTGCACGCGCCGTATGGGTGGCGTCAGCCGCGCGTCGTCTTTGTCAATTCAATGAGCGATCTGTTCCATGAAAACGTCCCGTTCGACTTCATCCGAAAAGTTTTCAACGTCATGAATGAATGCGAATCGCACACATTTCAAGTGCTGACTAAGCGCCCCGAGCGCGCGGCTCTGTTTTCAGGTAAGCTAGGCTGGACCTCGAACATCTGGATTGGAACGAGCGTTGAAAACGATGAAGTCTCGGGACGCATCGATCACCTGCGCAAAGTGGGTGGATGTGTCCGATTTCTGTCTCTTGAACCACTCCTTGGGCCGTTGCCGAATCTCAATTTGACCGATATCGACTGGGTGATTGTCGGTGGGGAATCTGGACCCGGCGCAAGAAAAATGAGGCCGGAATGGGTGCATTCGATTCAGCAGCTGTGTCGCGCCAACGGAGTGCCCTTCTTTTTCAAGCAGTGGGGCGGGGCTAATAAGAAGAGAAATGGCCGGCTGCTTGGCGGAAAGACGTATGACGAAATGCCCGATCTGGCTCAAGTGCATCGCGTTCGTGCGGCATAGTCTGGTGCAGGATCTTCAATCTCTACGCCCTTACGCCGCCCGTTCCCGGCCGCGCAGGTGAACCAGCACCAGGCTCATGTCGGTGGCATTGATCCCCGCGATGCGCAGCGCCTGACCCACCGTCGCCGGACGGAAACGCTTCAGCTTGTCCTGCGCCTCGCGCCGCAGCCCCCGCACCGCGTCATAGTCGACCCACTCGGGCAACGGCTTCGCCTCGGCGCGCAGCATCCGCTCCACCTGTTCTCGCTGCTTGGCGATGTAACCCTCATACTTGATCCGCAGCAGCACTTCATGCCGGACACGTCGGGCATCGAGCGCCGCCGCGGGGTCGCCTTCCCCCCCCGCCGCCGCGGCGTCGGCCAGCAGCCCCGCCGCCTCCGCCGCCGCGAGCGTCACCTCCGGCCGCGCCAGATACTGCCGGATCGTCGTCGGCTTCTCCGGCCAGGGGAGTCCGGCCGCCTCGAATCGCTCGCGTCCCGCATCGTCGGGCCGCAGATGCCGCTCGCCGACCTGGTCGCGCAGCGCCTCCACCCGCGCGCGAAACGACTCGAACCGCCGCCAGCGGGCGTCATCCACCAGCCCCACCCGCCGGCCGTGGGGCGTCAGCCGCAGGTCGGCCGTGTCGTGGCGCAGCAGCAGGCGATACTCCGCCCGCGACGTGAACATCCGGTACGGCTCGCGGTGCTCCATCGTGATCAGGTCGTCGATCAACACACCGATGTAGGCTTCGTCGCGCCGCAGCACGAGCGGCTCCTCCCCGCGCAGCCGCAGCGCGGCGTTGATCCCGGCGATGATCCCCTGCGCGGCCGCCTCCTCGTAGCCCGACGTGCCGTTGATCTGCCCGGCGAAAAACAGCCCCGCCACCAGGCGCGTCTCCAGCGACGGGTAAAGCTGCAACGGCGGGCAATACGTATATTCCACCGCATAGCCCGGCCGGATCATCTCGACTCGCTCCAGCCCCGGAATCGAGCGCAGCATCGCGTCCTGCACTTCCTCCGGCAGCGACGTCGACAGCCCGTTGGGGTAGATCCAGTCGGTCGTCAAGCCCTCCGGTTCCAGGAAAATCTGATGACGCGCCTTGTCGGCGAACCGCACGACCTTGTCCTCGATCGACGGGCAGTAGCGCGGTCCGATGCTCTGGATCACGCCGGTATAGAGCGGCGAGCGGTCCAGCCCGCCGCGGATGATCTCGTGCGTGCGCTCGGTGGTGAAGCCGATCCAGCAGCTCGCCTGCCGCCGCGTGATCGCGCCGCTTGTGAACGAAAAGGCGGGGATCGGCTCGTCGCCCGGCTGCTCTTCGAATCGCGCCCAGTCGATCGACGCGGCACGCCGCCGCGCGTCGCCCAGCCCCACCGCCGCGCG
>MVZB01000142.1 GCA_002068205.1 candidate division BRC1 bacterium ADurb.BinA292 | reverse complement strand
CCGGTGCGATCGTCGAGCCGGTATTGTGGACGGCGATGCGGAAGCGCAGCCGGCCGCCGTCGTCGAAGCCGGCCGAGGTCGTCGCCCGAATGCGCCCCCCCGGCGGCGTGCATTGATAGGCATTGAGAAGAATCTGGAACAGCGCCTGCTCCAATCGGTCGCGCTCGACCATCAGCGGCGGCAGCGGCTGGAGCTCGAGATCGCGCGCAACGTGCGCCGCGGCCTCGCGGGCTTCGGCGCGCGCGCGCCGGTCGGCCTCGGTCAACAACCGCCCCAGGTCGCACGCCGTCGGCCCCTGCGCCGACCGCTCGCCCAGTTCGAGCAGCCGCTTGACGAACAGATCCACCCGGTCCACCTCACGGGTCATCCGCTCCAGGTACTTGCGGGTTGAGTCGGGCAGATCGCGTTCGCTTTGCAGGAGCTGGCTCAGGCCCTTGACGGCGGCCAGCGGGTTGCGCAGTTCGTGGGCCAGACCCAGCGCCAGCGTGCCCAGCGCGGCCAGATGATCGGTATGGCTCAGGTGAGCGGAGAGCGTTTCGACGGCGCCGGCGTCGCGGAAGCTGAACAGCAAGCCCCACGGGCTGCCGTCGGCGTCGCGCAGCGAGGAACTGGCGACGGTCATGCGGCGGACGCCGGCCGGGCCATCGGCAGGCAGCTCAATCGAGCCCTGAAAAGTCGGCTCAGGCCCTTCCAGGATGGTCTGGAACCGCTCGATCAACTCGCGGGCGTCGGGCGGGACCGCCTGCGCCAAATCGGCCAACCTCCGCCCGCGCACCTGCTCCGGCGCGAGCGCCAGCAGCCGGGCGCCGGCCGGGTTGATCGTCGTGACGACCCCTTCCAGGTTGGTGGTGAGGACGCCGATCGGGATCGTGTCGACCAGGCAGCGGTTGCGCCGCGCGATCGATTCGTTGACGTCCTGCAGCATGCGGTTGAAGCTCTGGCTCAGCTCGGCGAACTCCGACGCGCCGGGCAGGCTGGGGGCGGTCGCGTCGAGCTGGCCCTCCCCCACCCGCCGCGCCGTTTCCATCAGGCTGCGCAGCGGGCGCAGGATCATATCGGTCAGCGCGATGCCGATCAGGCCCGCCAGCAGCGAGAGGACCAGCATCGCGGTCAGATGCACGCGCAGCAGCGTGGCGGCCACCTCGCCCGCGCCGAGTGATTCGAGCACTTCCCAGTGACTTGAGAACGTCTGGTAAGAGACCAGGCCGTAGCCCAGCGTGAAGAGGATCAGCACCGAGGGGACGGTGACGATCAGCCGCAGCCGGTGGGGATGGGCCGGCCGGGCGGCGCGATCGGTCGCCGCGCGCGCCGACGACAGGGGAAGCAGGAAGGAGGAAGCCATGACAACCGTTCCGAACGTGGCGCGGGCGGCGCCGGGCGCCCCGCCGGACGCACTTCGGCCAAGCCATTTGCTTCTCTTATCGACGATACCCCGGCGGGGGTTGAATGCCGGTGATCGGACCGGACAGTGGTTCGGAATCAACGAAACACGGCAGGTGAGGGGGAGAGTGAAGTAGGGATGGAAGGGCAGAAAGGACACAAGAGACACAAGGGATATAAGGGACAAAGAACACGGCCGATCGCGCGTGGCGGGAACTTGACAGTCTCCAGCCATTGGCTCTCAATAAGCGGAGCTTGACTTGAGGTTGCCAGGCATGGGTTGCCGCCAGCCCGATTATGCGGAGAGACGCCGCTGATGTGCCCGCATTGCGGCGCGCCGATGCTCGTCCTCGAACTGCACGGCGTCGAGATCGATCACTGCCCCCAATGCGGCGGAACGTGGCTCGATGGCGGCGAGCTGGAGCAGATTTGCGATCTGGCCGGGGCGCCACCCGGCCCGCTGACGGCGGCGTTGAACGCCGGCCGGCGCGGTCGGCGTGGCGCGCGCCGCTGTCCCCGCTGCGGGTGGCGCTGCCGGGGGCTGACGCTGGCGGCGGAGCCCCCCCTTGAGCTGGACCACTGCCCGCGCGGCCACGGCTTGTGGTTCGACGCCGGCGAGATCCGCCGGCTGATCGAGCACGCCGGCGGCGACGAGGCCGGCGCGCTGGCGGACTTTCTGGGCGACGTGCTGGCGACGGAATTTCGCTCCGAGCGCGGTCCGCGGAATTTCCTCCCCTCCGCGGCCGAACCTCCCCGACAGGAAGGCTAATCCTCATGGGCGGCGCACTCATCGCATTGCTTGTCATCGGCGGCCTGGTGCTGCTCGTCATCCTGTGGTTCATCGCGACCTACAACGGTCTGGTGCGCCTGCGCAATCAGGTCAAGGAAGCCTGGGCGCAGATCGACGTGCAGCTCAAGCGGCGCCACGACCTGATTCCAAACCTGGTCGAGACGGTCAAGGGCTACGCGGGACACGAGCGCCAGACGCTGGAGGAAGTGATGCGGGCGCGCGCCGCCGCCGTCTCGGCCCACGGCGTCGGCGAGCAGGCACAGGCCGAATCGCAACTGAGCGGCGCGCTGGGCCGCCTGCTGATGGTCGTGGAGCAATACCCCGACCTGAAGGCGAATCAGAATTTTCTGGCGTTGCAGGAGGAACTGACGTCGACCGAAAACAAGATTGGCTTCTCGCGCCAGTTCTACAACGAACAGGTCATGCAGTACAACACCCGGATCCAGCAGATCCCCGCCAATCTCGTGGCCGGCATGTTCCAGTTCCGCGAAGAGGCCTTCTTTGAGCTGGAAGACAAGAGCGAACGGGCCGTGCCACAGGTGAAATTCTAGGCCGCCATGTGGGAAGCGATTGCCGCAAATCGGCGCCGCTCGCGCCTGCTGCTGGCCTTGATGGCCCTGCTGCTGGCGGCGCTGGGCGGAGCGATCGGCATGAGCATCGATCCGGATCCGGCGACGGGCGGCGTCTTCGGCGTGCTGGCCGCGCTGGCGGTCTTCGGCGTGATGACGCTCGTGTCGCTCACGGCGGGCGAGGCGATCCTGCTCAAGAGCATGGGGGCGCGCAAACTTGAGACTCCGGCCGAGGCGCGCCGCCTGTTCAACGTCGTCGAGGAGATGACGCTGGCGGCGGGTCTTCCCCGGCGACCCGACGTCTACGTGCTCGACACCGACAGTCTGAACGCGTTTGCCGTGGGCCGCAATCCGGAGCGGGCGGCGGTGGCCGTCACGATCGGTCTGCTGCGCAAACTCAACCGCGACGAGCTGCAGGGCGTGGTGGCGCATGAGATCGGGCATGTGCGCAATCTGGACATCCGGTTCCTGACGCTGGCCGCGGTGATGATGGGCAGCATCGCGCTGATTTCGGATGTTTTTCTTCGCGCCTTCCTCCATGGCGGGCGCCATACCAGCCGGCGGGGACGCGACAGCCGCGACGGGGGCAACCAGGCGCAGGCGATCATGCTGCTTGTCGCGCTGGCGCTGGCGATCCTGGCTCCGCTCTGCGCGCAGTTGCTTTACTTTGCCTGCTCGCGTCGGCGCGAGTATCTGGCCGATGCCTCGGCCGCCCGGTTTACGCGGTTTCCCGAGGGGCTCGCCTCGGCGCTGGAGAAGATCAGCGGCCACGCGGGGGGGCGGCTGCTCGGCAAACAGAACCGGGCGGTGGCGCCGATGTTCATCGTCAACCCGCTGCGGGCAATGGGCGGCGGCGGCCTGTTTGCGACCCATCCGCCGACCGACCGCCGGATCGCGATTCTGCGCGCGATGGCCGGCGGCGCGGGCTTCGCCGAGTATGAGCGGGCCTGGCGCGAGCGCGCGGGCGAGCGCGGGGCCTTGTTCGGCGAGCGCACGCGCGCCGAGGCAGGGGAGCGGGTCCCCCGCCGCGCGGCCGCGCCCGCCGAGGAACAACGCGACGCCGTGGCGCGCGCGCGCGAGGCGCTGCGCCACCGCCGCGGCGGATCGGGATGGGAGACGATCGCCTGCCGCTGCGGCGGCCACGTCTCGCTCAGCCCGACGTTCAGCGCCGAGCGCGTCGAATGCCCGCGCTGCCACCGGACGATTCGGGTGACGGACTGACCGGCGGCGGGCGGGTTCGGAACCAACGCACGCGGCGACTGGAGCCGCGCGGCCGGTTGTGCTACCTTGATCCGGTCAGAGCGTACGACGGCTGCTCACGCTGACCGATTCCCGCCGCCCCCGCCGACGAAGATGCCCCTGCCCGATCATTACGCCACGCTCGGACTGAAACCGACGGCGACGTTTCACGAAATCAAGCAGACCTACCGCCTGCTGGTGCGCCGGCACCATCCCGACCGCCACGGCGGCGACGCGCGCGCGGAGCAGCGCATGGCCGCCATCAACGCGGCCTACGAGGTGCTGCATCGGCCCGAGCGGCGGATGGAATACGACCGGCATTTCTACGAAGCCTTCCCGCATCGGATCGAGAGCGCGGAAAGCACGCGGCAGGCCTACCGCGACGCCAACCCCTACATCGACGCGCTGTGGCGTGAGCGCGAACGGCGGATGCAGCGCGAGCGCGGCAACCTGGGCGGCCGGATCACGCTGTACGTGCTGCTGCTTGCCGTCGCGCTCTACGCGGTGGCGTTCGGGCTGTGGAGCGCGCTGCAGCCGCCCGCCGAAGCCGGCCGCTCCGAGGCCACGGTCCAGCCGGTGCGTTGAGGTCCGCGGGGGTCACTCCAGCGTCAGGTCGACGATCCGGGTTTTGTCGAGTTGCTGAAGCGTAACGCGCAGCGTGGCGCGGCCGCTGGCTTCGCGCTCGGCGCGGGCGTCCTGGGCGATCCGCTTGAACGTCTCCAGATCGGGCACCGGCTGATCGTTGATCGCAATGATCAGGTCGTAAAGTTCGACGCGCGCGACGGCGGCCGGGCTCCCCTCCTCCACGCTGGAGACGACCAGGTGACGGGCATCGGGAGGCAGCATCAAGGCTTCGCGCACCTCATAGGTCAGCTCCTTGACGGTCAGGCCGATCTCCTCGTCCTTGTACTTGGGCGCGCTGGCGAAATCATGCGGCGCCTTTTCGACGGCGAACGTCACGCTGTGCTCCGCCCGCTGCGGGTCGAGGTACCGCAGGTGGACGGTCCGGCCCTCGCCGATGACCTCGAGCAGGCGCGTCAGCATGTTGCGCCGGTTCTTCCACGGTTTGGCCCTGGGCAGGCTGATCCCCAGGTTCTCCATGCCCTCGGGCAGTTCCACGTCGGAAAAGTCGAAGTCGTACATCGACGTGTCGGCGGCCTTGAGCTCAACCGGCTGGGCTTCGCCCTCCTCGCGCAGCTCGAGCAGAATCGAACCGCGTTCCAGGCCGAGGCGCGCCGCCGGTGAGCCGGGATAGACACGCGTGACCCACAGGCCGATCGTGCCGTCCTTCGTCTGGGGCTGCACGTCGAGCGTCTTGGCCAGCTCCTGCGTCATCGGATCGAACTCGACGCCGAGCCACATCTTGCGCTCCTCTTCCTCCTCGGAGAGCGAGACGATCGTCGGATCGAGATGATCGTTGGGCGCATTGAAGTACGGGGCGAGCTCGGGAATCGAGTAGAAGCGGTAGAAGGTTTCGCCGCCGCCGAAATAGGGGAACCCGCCGGCGCGCCGGAATCGTTCCTTGTCCTCGTCCTCCTTGCGCTGCTCGAGGGTGACCCCCTGCAGGTTGCCGTCGAGGTCGGTGTAGAGGGCGCCGACGCGCGCCTCGTAGGCCGGCACAAACTCCAGCACGTCGCGATAGCCGTTGAGCCGGCTGAGCAGACGGGCATAGCCGACATCGAGATACTCGCGACCGTAGCGCCGCTCGGGATAGATGGAGAGCATCGGTCGGATCATGCGCACCGGCTGGCTGGAGAAGATTTCGGCCGGGGCGACCGAGAGGGGTTCATCGAGCCGGATCAGGAACGCGGCGATGTCCTCATAGGCGCCATAGAAGCGCCCCGGAATCGTGCGGTCGCCGTCGCGGACCTCGATCCGGTCGATCACCTTGGCGAATTCGCGCTGGATGCGGGTGGGGACGAAGAGCAGATCGGGCGCAATGGGGAAACCGTAAACATACCACTCATCGGGAACGTTGACCTGGCCCCCCATGATCGAGTCCACATTGGGCAGCGGCAGACCGAGGAAGGTGCCGCCGCCTTCCTCGGCTTTCTGGCGGAACGTGATGTGGGTCTCCATCACCCAGCGGCCGGCCGCGGTCGTCAGTTGATCCTGCGCGGCGGCGTATTGCGTCCAGGCGACGCGTTCGCGCTGGTCGGGGCGCAGACCCTCTTCTGCACTCTCACCGTAGGGCAGATAGGCGCGGAAGGCGAGGCCGACGGGCCGCCGCCGCTGATCCAGCAGCAGCACCGGGACCTTGTTGATTTCAAAGTCCGACGACCAGCCGCTCCAGTCGTCCATCATCCCGCGGCTGCTGGCGTCGGGGTCATAGACCGCGGTGGAGAGCACCCGCTGGAGCTGATACTCCGGCGTCAATTGGACCAGCGGCTGGGCGGGCGATAGCTGAAGCATGTAGTTGCTGCCGTGGCGCGTGACGACCAGTTGCTGCAGGCCATCGGGCGCGGCGGGGCCGGGGTCGGTGAACTGGGGCGGGCGCAGCGTCAGGCCGGTCGGGTCGGCGATGCGAAAGACGAGCGCGGGGGCATCGAGCAGCAACGCCGCGCGCTCGGCCGGCGCGCTCCGACCCCGCATGTCGGTCACCTGGATCCGGTCGATCCATTTTTCGTCCAGGTCGGTGTCGATCGTCACGACGTGCTCGGCGTCGAGCGCGATGCCGATCAGCCGCATCGGGAGCTTGCGGCTGATGTAGGATTCATACTCCGGGTGAACGGCATCCTTGTCCTCTTCGCTGCGCTTGAAAAAGACCTCAATGACGGCGAAGTGCTCAAGGAATGACTCCGCCTGCTGGAGCGTGAGCGGCCCGGTCGTGGGGGCGGCGTCGGCGCTCGCGGCCGCCGCCGGCTGGGCCAGGCACGGGCGCGCCAGGCAGGCAAGGCCGAGCAGCGCGAGCAACCGCACGGCGCGGGATGCGCGGGCGAGCAATGAGCCGTTCATGAGTCAGTCCGCCTTTTCATAGTCTTTGGTGTAGTCGAGGACGATCAGCTTGGGCAATCCCCCGCGCAGCACTTCGAGCAGGACTTTTTTCTCGCGCGTCTCGTCCCTCAGAATCGACTCGTAGAGCTGGCGCGCGGTCGCCAGCGAGTCGACCGGCTGGCGCTCGATCGAGAGCAGGATGTCGTTGCGCTGAATGCCGGCCGCCGAGGCATTGCCCGGATTGCGCACGCCCTGCACGTAGATCCCTTCCTTACGATAGATGTAGAGTTGGGGTTCCTTGTATTTGTTGATTTCCTTCAGCGTCATGTTCCAGCGGCGCAGGTCGAGATTCTCGCCCTCGACCTTGCCCTTGAGCACCGGCTGGACCGCCGCCGCGATGGTCCGGCCGTTGCGAACCAGCGTGAAGGTGGTCGGCGCATCGGTCGGCAGGTCGGCCAGCCGCCAGTGGATGGCGGGGAGGTTTTCGACATAGGCGCCGTCGATCGGGTGGTCGCCGACGGCGACGAGCAGGTCGCCCGATTGCAGCCCGGCCGCCTCGGCGGGCGACCCGCTCTCGACATTGGCGATCAGGACGCCGCGTTCGGCCTGGGTGAAGGTGTTGGTGTTGAAGTCCTTGAGCGGCTGGAGGCGCAGGCCGGTCCAGGCGCGCGAGACGGCGCCGTCGCGCTCGAGGCGGGCGGCGATTTCGCGGACGACATTGGCCGGGATCGAAAAGCCGACATTCTCGGCCACGAGCCGCAGGCCGAGCGTGTTGATGCCGACGATCCGTCCCTCGATATCGACGAGCGGGCCGCCGCTGTTGCCCGGATTGATCGCGGCATCGGTCTGCAGCCACAGGTTGTAGCGATACTCATTCTCGAAGCCGAGATAGCGCTGCGTGTTGGAGATGATTCCCAGCGAGATGGAGCGGGTGAAGCCGAACGGGCTGCCCAGCGCCATGACGAAGTCGCCCTCGTCGACCGCGTCCGAATCGGCGAACTCGGCGGCCGGCAGCGGACGCTTCTCCGCCGGCGCAGCCAGTTGCAGCAGCGCCAGATCGGTGTCGGGATCGCGCCCGAGGATCTCGGCCGGCAGCTGATCCTTGTCGAACAGGACGCAGTTGACCTTGATCGCGTTCTCGACGACATGGTTATTGGTGATGACCAGGCCGTCGGGCGAGATGATGACGCCGCTGCCGAAGACCTCCTGCTTTTTCTTCTCGCCGCTGCCGTAATCCTCGACGATCGGCTTGACGAAGACGAGCGCGGGGAAGACCCGGCGCTTGGCGCGTTCGATGATCTGCTGAAAATCGGCGGGGCCTTCCGGCAGGGCTTCCACCTGTTTCTCGGATAGCTGGTCCAGCGAGGGGGAACTGGGGGAATCGGAGGGCTGGGCGGCGAGGGTCGCGGCGGCCGCGGCCAGCGCGAGCACCAGCCCCAGCCGG
>MVZB01000141.1 GCA_002068205.1 candidate division BRC1 bacterium ADurb.BinA292 | reverse complement strand
ATGATCATCGACAACAAGCTCGCCATGCAGAAAGGCGTGTCCATCGGCAAGGCGGTGGAGAACCTGAACATCCTGATCGGCAGTACCTACGAACAAGGATTCATCCGCTTCGGTCGCTTCTTCAAAGTGTATGCGCAGGCCGCACCCGAAGCGATTCTCTTAAAGGCAGTCCGCAAGGAGGCGGGGGCCTTGGAGCCTGGCGCCGGATTGCGCCATCGGGGCTCCCTGGCATCTGAAAGGGAATCAGACTCCCACACGCCTTGCAGTCAGGCGGCGGGGATTCTTTAAGGAACGCTTCCGATGACTCCTTCGCTAACACGCACATTCGATCTAGTGATCGTGGGGGACAACGAAAAGCTGCTGCATCAGCTGCGCGCGGTGCTGCGGCCGGCGGGATTCAACCTGCGGCCGGCGGCCGACCTGGACGAGGCGGAAAGCCAGCTGCAGCAGCAGCCGGCCGACATGCTGCTGCTGGCGCCGCGCTCGCCGCGCGACATCAACCCGCGCCGGATGAAGCAGCTCAGCGCGACGCAACCGGAATTGCTGGTGGTGGCGCTGGCGAGCGACCCAGGGGACGGCCACGGGGAACTGCTGCGGCAGAACGGCGCCCGGCTGGTGCTTTCGCAGGAGCTCTCGGCGCGCGAACTGGGGCAGTTTCTGGTGACGCAGGCCGAGCTGCGCCAGCTCGAGGAACAGAATTATCGTCTGCGGCAGATTCTGGAAGGGCGGACGTCGTATGAGAATCTGCTCGGCAGTTCGCTGCCGATGCGCTCGCTGTACCGGCTGCTCGATCAGATCGCGCGAACCGATGCGCCGGCGCTGGTGACGGGCGAGCCGGGGACCGAGCGCGTGGAAGTCGCACAGGCGATCCACATGAAGAGCGAACGCGCGATGCACCCGCTGGTGGTGGTCGATTGCCGCCGCGGGCAGGGAGACGAGACCGGGGCGTTCCTGTTCGGGCCGATCGGGCGGGGCGAATACGCCAGCGGCCCGCACCCCGAACATTCGGCCTTCGCCAAGGCGGGGGGCGGCTCGCTGGTGCTGCATCAGATCGAGGCGCTGGGGCGGGTGGCGCAGAAGCGACTGCTCGATTTCCTGCACCGGCCGTTCTATCAGGACGAGACGCCGGGGACGCCGCGGCCGCTCTCGCGGCTGATGGCGACGGCCGATCCGGAGCTGGTGCGTCAGGTGGAGGAAGGCCAGTTTCTGCGGGAGTTGTTCTACCGGATCAATATCTTGCAGATCCGGGTGCCGCCGGTGCGGGCGCGGCGCGAGGACATCCCGCTGCTGGCGCAGCACCTGCTGCGGCTGGAGTCGGGGAGCGCCGAGCGCAACGGCGGCGGGCTGAGTTTTTCCAGCCAGGCGCTGCTGGCGATGTTCCAGTACGACTGGCCGGGTAATCTGGACGAAATGCAGACGATGATCCGGACGCTGGCGCGCCAGGCGCGGTCGATGGAGATCGGACTGGAGGATCTGCCCGAGGCGGTGCGGTCGGCGGGCGATCCGCCGCCGGAACTGCAGGCCGCGCCGGTCGGCGGGCCGTCGCTCGATCTGCCGCTGAAGGAAGCCAAGCGGATCTTCGAGACGGAGTATTTCAAGGGGCTGCTGCGGCGGACGCATGGGAACATGACGATGGCCTCGCGCTACAGCCGCGTCGGGCGGCCGTATCTCTACAAGAAGATCAGGGAATACGGGCTGGAGCCGGAGAGCTTCCGGTAAGAGCGAGGAGGCGTTGGCGGAACTGACGGAACGCCGGGGGATCAAGGACGGGATTTTCGAGAGCCGAGGACGAGAGCCGAGAGCCGAATGCTGGGGAGGGCCTTTGGGGGCGAGGGCGAGGACGAGGACGAGGGAGAGGGGCGTCAGGAGGGTCGTGCTCGTAGTTCGGCGTGGTACTCCTGCAGCGACTTGACCTCGAGTTGTTTGACCTTGAGCGCTGCGATGGCCTGCGCGACGGCGCGGGCGGCGGCGATCGTCGTGAACAGGGGCAGTTCATAGCGGATCGCGAGGGTGCGGATCATTTTCTCGTCGTGGCGCGCCTTGTCGCCGCTGAACGTGTTGACGATCATCCCCACCTCGTTGTTCATGACGAGATCCTGGATGTTGGGGCGGCCCTCGCTCAGCTTTTCGACCTGCCGCGAGGCGACGCCGTTGTCGCTGAGAAAGCGATGCGTCCCCGCCGTGCAGAGGAATTCGAATCCCAACTCGACCAGCTTGCGCGCGATCGGCAGGAACTGCCGCTTGTCGTAGTCGTTGACGCTGACGAAGATCCGGCCGTCGAGCGGCAGCTTGCTGCCGGCGGCCAACTGGCTCTTGGCGAACGCCATCGCGTAATCCGCGTCCACGCCCATGACCTCGCCGGTGGAGCGCATTTCGGGGCCGAGGATCACGGTGCAGCCGGGGAATTTGTTGAACGGCAGGACGGCTTCCTTGACGGCGTAGAAATGGATTCTGGGTTCCTCGGTGAAGCCGATCTCGCGCAGGGTGCGGCCCACCATCAAGCGCGCCGCGTACTGGGCGATGGGTTGGCCGATGGCCTTGCTGACATAGGGGACGGTGCGCGAGGCGCGCGGGTTGACTTCGAGGACATAAACCTCCTCGTCGCGCACGGCGTACTGCACATTCATCAGGCCCTTGACTTTCAAGGCGCGCGCCAGTTGATGCGTTGCGCGGCGGATCGTCTCGATGACGTGGTCGGAAAGGAGGCGGGGGGGAATGACGCAGGCCGAATCGCCCGAGTGAATGCCGGCTTCCTCGATATGCTCCATGATCGCCGCGATGACGACGTCGTCGCCGTCGCTCAGGGCGTCGACGTCGACCTCGGTGGCATTGGCCAGGAACTTGTCGATCAGGATCGGATGGCCCTCGGCGACCTCGAACGCCTCGCGGGTGAACTCGACAAGCTGATCGCGGTCCCAGACGGTCTGCATGGCGCGGCCGCCGAGGACGTAAGAGGGGCGCACCATGACGGGGTAGCCGATGCGCTGGACGACGCGCTCGACTTCCTCCAGGGTGCGTCCGGAGCCGTTTTCGGGCTGGGGGATCCCCAGTTCGGCCAGGAGGCGGCCGAACCGGTCGCGGTCTTCGGCCAGGTCGATCGAGTCGGGCGAGGTGCCGATGATCTTGACGCCTTCGGCCTCGAGCTCGCGGCAGAGCTTGAGCGGGGTCTGACCGCCCAACTGCACGATGACGCCGTCGGGCTGTTCGATGTCGCAGATGGCCAGGACGTCCTCGACGGTGAGCGGTTCGAAGTAGAGTTTGTCGGAGGTGTCGTAATCGGTCGAGACGGTCTCGGGGTTTGAATTGACCATAATCGTCTCGTAGCCTTCGGCCTTGAGGGCGAAGACCGCCTGGACGCAGCAGTAGTCGAATTCGATGCCCTGGCCGATGCGGTTGGGACCGCCGCCGAGAATCATGATTTTGGGGCGGTCGCTCCGAACCGACTCGTTGTGGCGCTCGTAGGTGGAGTAGTAATACGGGGTCAAGGCCTCGAACTCGCCGGCGCAGGTATCAACCGACTTGAAGACGGGACGGATGCCGTACTGGCGGCGCAGGCGGCGGATGTCGGCCTCGGTTACCCGGCGCGAGCCGTCAAGATGCCGGTTGATCGTCCAGGCGATCTGCTGATCGGAGAATCCGTGTTGTTTGGCGCGGCGCAGCAGGTCCAGCAGGTCGGTGGAAAGCTTCATGAAATCGAGCCATCGACAGGGGAGGGTGTCGCCCGCGCGGGAGGGCAGGGCATGCTATCGGGCCCATCATCGCACAGGTCGGCCCAGGGCCGCAAGATTGATGGGTCGCGGCCGGTGGGAAGCGATCGGTTGGGAGCGGGGGAATCGTGGGCGAGCGTTGCGGCGGGCGCGGCGGGTGCGGCGGGTGCGACGAACCCGGCGGCGAGGGGCACGGGATGAATTTTTCGTGACATTCGGTCGGGCTTGCGCAAAGTGAAGGTGGGAGTCCGAGGACCGGAGAGAAGCCCATGAGCCAGTATATGATGATCGTGACCACGACGGCGCGAATGCAGGACGCCAGTCGGATCGCCGAGCGCCTGGTCGAGCAGCACCTGGCCGGGTGCGTGCAGATCGCGGGGCCGATGCTCTCGACCTACCGCTGGGAGAACGAGATCCAGCGATCGGAGGAATACATGGTGATCATCAAGTCGCGGGCCGACCTGTATGAGCAGGTTGAAACCGCGATCAAGGAGATCCATCCGTACGAAGTGCCGGAGATCGTGGGGATCAACGTCGAGGCGGGGAGCAACGAATACCTGGGCTGGCTGGCGGGTGAATTGCGCAAGGAACAGATGTGATGGGTGGGCGGCCGGGGCGGCGCGGGATGAGGCGGAGATGGGATTGGCCGCGTTGCCGGGGAAACCGTTGAAACGGTTGAGAAAGTTGTTGCGCCGGTGGGACCGGCGCCCTCGCCGGTCTCTCCCCCGTCGGCCGGCAGCCTTGCGGCATGTGAGGGGATGACTCGATCCGGATAACGATACCGAAATTGATAACTCTGCGGCTCCGCGTCTCTGCGTGAGGCTGTTGTTTTCTCCTGGTTGCGGCGGTGCCGAATTCGCAGGTACCCGTCGCCCTGGTTGTGGCATCGCTGCGTGATGCGGGGCGATCATCCGATCACGATCGCGATAGCGATAGCGATACCGATCGCGATAGCGAAACGGTTTGCGTTCGCCCGGATTGAAAACGCGCCCGCGACTGTGATAGCGGTATAGGATTCACGCCGCCCGCCCGCCGCCGGGGACCGGGGGCGAATCCGTGGAAAGGCTGCCGGCGCATCGTCGCGCCGGACTCGGACCCAGCACATGGCCGTTCAACTCGATACGCTGATCTCGCTGTGCAAGCGGCGGGGCTTCATCTTTCAATCGTCCGAGATCTACGGGGGGATGGCGGCGTGCTACGACTACGGTCCGCTGGGGGTGGAACTGAAGCGCAACGTGCGCAACGCGTGGTGGCGCGCGATGGTGCAGGAACGGGCCGACGTCGAGGGGATCGAGTGCTCGATCCTGATGCATCCGGACGTGTGGCGGACGTCGGGGCATGTTGAGAACTTCACTGATCCCCTGGTGGACTGCAAAAGCTGCCGCGGGCGGTTCCGGGCCGATCACGTCGCGAACTACCGGGCGCGCTACCGGGTTTCGGAAAACGGCGGAACGCGCGAGGAGGAGCTGGGGCCGGAGATCCCATCGAAGGTTTTCCGCGACGCGCAGAAGATCGACTTTCTGGGCTCGCCGACGCACTGCCCGACGTGCGGCAACGCCGAGCTGACCGCGCCGCGGTTGTTCAATCTGCTGTTCAAGACCAATGTGGGACCGATCGAGGATGCTTCCTCCGTCGTTTTCATGCGGCCCGAGACGGCGCAGGGGATGTTCGTCAACTTCGAGAACGTGCGCGGCACGATGCGGCGCAAGCTGCCGTTCGGGATCGCGCAGATCGGCCGCAGTTTCCGCAACGAGATCACGACCAAGGCGTTCATCTTCCGCACGCTCGAGTTCGAGCAGATGGAGATGGAGTTTTTCTGCAAGCCGGGGACGGACGAGGAGTGGTATCGCCACTGGGTGGCCGAGCGGTTCAACTGGTATCTGCGCTACGGGATCCGGCGCGAGAATCTGCGGCTGCGCCAGCATGACAAGGACGAGCTGGCGCACTACAGCCGGATGTGCCACGACGTGGAGTACAACTTCCCGATGGGGTGGGGCGAGCTGGAGGGGATCGCGCACCGGGGGGATTACGACCTGAGCGCGCACATGAAGGCGACGGGGAAGGACCTGCAATATTTCGACCCCGAGACGAACACGAAGTACACGCCGTATGTGATCGAGCCGGCGGCGGGGGTGGACCGGACGGTGATGACGTTTCTGATCGATGCGTATGCCGAGGAGACGGTGCTGGACCGGCCGCGGACGGTGCTGCGGCTGCATCCGGCGCTGGCGCCGATCAAGGTGGCGGTGCTGCCGCTGTTGAAGAAGCGGGGGGAGATCGTGGAGATCTGCCAGCGGCTGGTGACGGCGTTCAAGCAGCACTGGCCGGCGGTGTATGACGACACGGCGGCGATCGGCAAGCTGTATCGGCGCCAGGACGAAGTGGGGACGCCGTACTGCGTGACGGTCGATGTCGATTCGCTGGAGGACGGCAAGGCGACGGTGCGCGAGCGCGACACGATGGAGCAGGAACGGATCGAGCTGGATCGGCTGGAGGAGTATTTGACGGAGCGGATCGTGCTGGCGCCGCCAAAGGTGGAGGAGCGGGTGGAGGTGTAGGGGGCAGCCAGCCTTTTGGGAGTGCGGCGGCAGAGGACGCGCAGCGTCCGCCGACGCCGCTTTGGATTCGGAAGACGAACATGGTCCGCCGGATGCGATCACCCGAGCGCGATTGGGACATCGCCTGGCCACATGCCCCCACTCACCGGCTATCGGAGAGCGGAACTTATCTTGTTACGTCCGGGACCTACCTGAAGCAGCATTTTTTCCGAGATCGGGAGCGACTCGCCGTTTTACAACGCGGGCTGCTAACGGTCGCGCGGAAATATGGCTGGCGACTGGAGGCCTGGGCCGTATTTTCGAATCACTATCATTTCATCGGTCATTCACCCGCGAACGCAGATAGCGCCGAAAGTCTGTCCGTGATGCTTGGCGGTCTGCATGAGAAATTGGCGAAATGGGTCAACATGCGGGATCAGCAGCCAGGACGACAGGTATGGCATAATTTCTGGGAAACCCGTCTGATCTATGAGCGGTCCTATCTGGCGCGACTGCACTACGTGCATCGAAATCCAGTGAAGCATGGACTGGTGCGGGTGGCCGCACTTTATCCGTGGTGCTCGGCCGGCTGGTTTGAGCGAACGGCCTCGGGGGCCCAGGTCAAGACGATCTATGCCTTCAAAACCGATCAGTTGAGGGTAGTTGACGATTACGAACCGGCTTCGGACTGGTAGAGGATGAGAGTTGATAACTGCGATCTAAAGCGGCGTCGACGGTCGCTCCGCGACCTCTGCCGCCGCGCTCCAAAAGGGCCTTGGCCAAAGCGGCTCGAATTGTGGACCCCGCCCCGGGCTGGTGGGCGAGCGAGGCACTGAGAACCGCGATCCAAAGCGGGCGCGCGGCGGCCGCGGATGGGTGACGGCGGCGGGGAGCGGGGCAGTTAATCGAGTTCCCGGGCGGTGATAAGGGCCAGGCGGTCGTCGCCGGCGAGTTCGCGCCAACCGAATTTGAGCAGGTCGTCCAGGTCGTCGCGTTTGAGGATCAGGTGAATCTGCCGGCCGGCGGCCAGTTCGTTGTGCAGGTGGGGGAGAATCTGTTCCTCGTCGAGGTCGAGTTCGGTGATGGGCAAGCCGGTATAGAACGAGATCGAGTTGGGCGGGCTGGTCTCGGAGTAGAGGCGGTCGGGGCGGGGCTCGAGGGCGAGGATCTGGCGCGAAAGTTCGACATGCGAGCGGGTCCGCGGGGCGGCGTCGGGCATCAGCCGGACCGCGGCCATCAGCGCCAGCCACGCGGCCGCGACGGTGCGGTAACGCAGGCGGGCGCGCCGGCTCCCCTCGCCCGCGGGCGGCCACGGCGCGCCCCAGCGCTCCACCAGCAACCGACCGGCCCACAGCGCGACCGGCGCCATCAGCGGCACGACGTAGAGATACATCTTTGAATTGGACAGGGTGAAGACGAGAAGCGGCACGGCGAACCAGAGCGCCGAGAAGCGGTGGACGGGCTCGAGGGCGTTCCAGCCGGCGCGCCAGCCGCGCCAGCCGCGGCCGCGGCGGAGCCGGCGCAGGGCGCGCCGCAGCAGCGCCGGCCAGAGGAAGACCCACGGCGCCAGCCCCAGCGGGATGACCCAGAAGTAAAAGACGGGCGATTTGGAGCGGCCATGCTCGCCGGTGAAGACGCGGTTGAAGACCTCCTCGTGCAGGAAGTAATCGAGCCGGCTCAGTTCCTTGAAAACGACCGCCAGGTACCAGCCGAACGCGAGCGCCAGGAAGAGCAGGAAGCCGGGAAAGGAAAAGAGCTTGCGGTCCGGGGCGATCGGCTTGACGCGGAGCTGATAGAGCCAGATGACGAGCAGCGGCAGCCAGCCGGGGGGGCCCTTGGTGAGGAAGGCCAGGCCGAAGGCGGCCCAGAAGCCCAGCCGCCATGCATGGCGCCGGGGCGCGCCGGACCAGACTTTCCAGGCACAGAGGACGCCGAGCGTTTCCCACAGCGTGAGGAACTGATCGGTGGAGACGATGTTGGAACAGGCGAAGGAGAGCAGGGCGGTGGAGTAGACGAGGCCGGTGGCGCGGGCGGCGCCGGGCGACCAGCCCCAGGTGCGCGCGAGGGCCGCGACGCAGAGGATCGTGAGGAAGAAGGCGAGGTCGAGGAACAGGCGGGCGCCCCAGGCATTCATGCCGAGCAGCTTGAGGCCGGCGGCGATCAGCCAGTAGGCCAGCGGGGGTTT
>MVZB01000140.1 GCA_002068205.1 candidate division BRC1 bacterium ADurb.BinA292 | reverse complement strand
TGCCTACGAGCTTGCCAAGCGCTTCAAGAAGGCGGGCTTGCGCGTGAGCGTGGATGCGCGTGCCGAGCGCATGAACGCCAAAATCCGTGACGCGCAAAACGCGAAGGTGCCTTATATGTTAGTGATTGGCGACCGCGAAATGGAAGCCGGGCAGGTGGCGCTGCGCCGGCGCAATGGGGAAAACCCAGGGCCAATGCCGGTGGAGGCTTTCCTGGAGCTAGCTAAGCAGGAAATTGCGGAAAAAAAGTACGCAATATTCCGGGGGGAGGTGCGTAGGGGGCAGTAGATTCAACGGCGCGGGCGCCCCCTGCGGCCCGGGCACGGGAGCGATCTCGATGGTTTCAAGTTGTTCCTTTCGCATGGGGATGGCCCGGCTGTGGGCGGTCTGCGTGCTGGCGACCGCGCTGGGTAGGGAGTCGGGGGCGGGCGAAGCCCTGAAGAGCGCGCGCGTGACGAGCGGCTACTTCCCGCATGTGGACAATGAGGCGGATTATGTTTTCTGGCCGAGCCCCGACCCCGAGAGCGACGCCTATCTGTTCAATTCGGTGGGGGATTATTTTCCGCTGACGTGGGGGGCGGACGATGCGTTGTACGGCAGCGTGGGCGACGGCGTCGGGTTGACGATGCATCATCCCGAATTCGCGCCGATGGAGGAAGGCTACAACTATGAGCTGCCGACGCGCGAGAATCTGGACGTCGTGACCGAAGTGCTCAATCCGTACGGGTTTTATTATCCGCGGCGGACGCCGCCCAAGGTGAACTTCAACCGGTTCACCGGGAAGCCGGGCGACCGGACGGGGATGACGCCGCCGCAAGGCAAGGCGATCTGGCGCATCCATGAACAACTGGGGACGCCGGGTTTTCCGCCGGCGGGGCGCTGCGTGATCTCGTGCAGCCTGATCTCGATCGGGGGGACGATTTTCCTCGGATACTACAATTCCGAGCTGACGCCGGGGAACCCCTACGGCCATGGCTTTGCGATGACGCCGCTGGCCGGGATCATGCGCTGGAACGGGAGCGAAGCGACGCCGGGGATGGAGCTGTACGATCCGGCGGCGCGACAGTGGATTCCGATCAACCGGGAGAACTTCGAGCACGGCCTCTGGCGCGACTATCGGTTCACGACGCCGGTCTTCATCCAGTTCGGCAGGGATTATGGGGATTACCCGCTCTGGGCGGGGGAGGGATCGCCCCTGTGGGTGTATGCGGTGTCGACGCACGGCGACTGGCGCGACCGCGACGACCTGTATCTGGGCCGGGGGCGGTATGTGGCGCAGGGTCCGCATACGGAAGACGAGTGGGAGGCGTGGGAGTACTGGATCGGGCTGGATGAAGCGGGCAACGCAATGTGGACGCCGGATGTGCGGCGGGCCAAATCGATCCTGCATGCGCCGGGGGATATCGGGTTTCCCGGCGTGATGTATGAGAAGCACACCGATCAGTTCATCATGACGACGTACGTCAACAACAACGATCCGATCTATGGCAACAACAACGACAAGCAGTGCGTGGTGTGGTCGGCGGCGGCGCCGTGGGGGCCCTGGCGCCGGATTTTCACGAACGACTTCAACGGCTTGCAGAACCGGATCGGCGAGGAGACCCGGCGGCAGGGGGGCGGGGGATATTCCAATCTGCTGGTGCCCAAGTATATTGAGCCGGTGAGCGGCGGGGTGCGCGTGTGGCTGGCGGCCGCCGGGTTCTGGAATCCGGACTACGTGCCGTTCAACACGATGATCGACCGCGTCTGGGAGACGTGGGAGCGCAAGTGGCCGCAGACGTATTACACGATGTGCTTCACGCAAATGGAGCTGCGGGAAGCGGGCGAATTCGACGACGGACTGGTTTCGGCGGCGATCGAGTCGAAGCCCGGGGACGGCAAGACAAGCGTGCTTGGCGAAACGTGGGTCGGCGGGCGCCTGCGGACGGGCGAGCGCCCGCTGCGCGTGCACCAACTGGGGCGGCATTACGTGACGAGCAATCGGCTGAAGCACCCGCTGCGCCTGCTGCGGGTGGAGGGGTCAGGCGCATTGACCGAGGTGGCGCGCGCGGAGGTCCAGACCGGGCTGGAGCAGCCTCAGGACGCGATGAGCTTCCAGTACGGCGACATCGAGGGGGGGGGCGTGGAGCTGAGCCCAAACACGGACTACCTGCTGCTGAGCCGCGAGGGTCTGGCCGCCGACAGCGCGAGTCGGCCGGTGGCGCTGGCGACCGATCTGAGCGAGGCGACGGCGACGCGCAGCGACTGGACGGGCTACCTTGGGTTTCAGTTTCAGACGGGCCCGCAGGGGCTGCGGATCACGCACGTCGGCAAGTACGACACGGGCCCACTGACGGGTAATCGGATCGTCGTGATCGACGAGATCACGCAGAGCAACGGGGTGAATTTCACGACGCAGCGCGTGTTGACGTCGTCGATCGGGCCGAGCGACCCGGTCGGCCCCGACGGCTACCGGTTGCACGCGCTGCCCTACGGCGCGGCGAGCGGCGACCGGACCGTGGATCTGAAGCCGCTGACGCGCTACATGTTCGGCGTGCAGCATCTGCCGGGCGACGCGTACTACGGGGGGCCGGCGGGCGGTCCCGGGCGGGCGCGACTGACGTTTGATCCGGAGATGGTGCAGTTCATGAACGCGACGCGGATGCAGGGGATTGTCGGGAACTGGCGGATCGGGGAGGCCGAGATGCGGGGGCCCGGTTCGGTTTACGGGCCGGTGATCTTCCGGGCGCAGATGCCGGACCTGTTCTACGGCGAGGCGCACATGGGCGCGGGGTGGGAACCGCTCGACGCAATGCCGCGGCTGCGGACGAATCCGCGGCTCGACCTGGAGATGGTCAGCGCGGCGATGTACAACTTCAGCGTCGGTTTCGGCTGGCGGCGATTCGACGGCGCGCAGGCCTGCATCGGGCCGATCGACCTGGTGTTCGAGGGGAGCGGCGGCGAGGAGAGGCTGGTGGAGGGATTCGCCGGCACGGCCTGGCAGAATCATCCGCGACGCGGAACCGACACGTTCAAGGGGTGGATCGGGATGCAGATCCGGGTCGGCTCGGAGGACCTGCGCCTCAAGGCGATCGGCCGCTATGTGCCGGGCAACATCCTGCGCCGGCCGCATGTGCTGATGGTGAGCGCGGCGTCGGACAAAACGTTTCATGCCAGCACGGTGCTCACGGCCGGGAATTACGAGGCGAGCCGCTCGGCGCTGGGGTTCGTCTACAAGGAGCTGGAGACGCCGCTGGTGCTCAAGGCGGGGGGCAAGTATTTCGTCGGCAGCGAAGAGTACAGCGAGGCCGAAGTCGGGAGCGAGGTGCTGGACTTGTACTTCGGGCAGCCGAATGAAATGCCGGTGACCAGGGCGGGAGGCGCGCTGGAGCTGACCGCGAGCGTGCGCGCCCCCTGGGGATATCCCGCCGAGATGACGGGCGTGAAGGTGTTCGCGACGCCGCCCGGAGAGATTTTCGGTCCGCTGAATCTGCGCTACGAGCCGCTGGAGCGCGAGGCGGTGACGGGGCTGGAGATCAAAACGGTCAATGACAACTGGACCGGATTCCACGGCTGGGAGTTCCGGGTGGGCGAGCGGCCGGTCGCGGTGGGCAAGCTGGGGCGCTACTGCTTCGCCGGCAGCCGCGAGCGGCACGAGGTGCGGATTGTGCCGGTCAAGCGGGGACCGTATGACGAGCCGGCCAATCCGTCGACGGTGATCGCGTCGGTGCTGATCGACGCGGGTCAGGCCGCCGCCGATGGGATGGTCTACGCCGCGCTGGCGCAACCGGTGCGACTGGAGCCGAATACCCGATACATGATCGCCAGTTACGAGACCGCCGGGGGCGATCCGTTCGCCGCGGATGTGGAATTGACGCTGGATCCCGCGATCGAGTGGGTGGGCGGGTGCTATACACTCTCCGCGCCGGACCAGCCCGGCGGCTACTGGTATCCGGTGCAAAGCATCGAGCCGGGGCGGGCGTTGAACGCGGTCAGTTTTGTGATGCAATGAGGAGCCGACGATGAGACGGATGCTGTACGGTCTGGCGCTGATGCTGGCGGCGGGCGTGGCGGCGGGTCAGGAGGGACGCGCGGAACTGCGCGCGATCCGCGGCGACACGCTGAGCAATGGATTGACGCTGGAGCTGATGGTCCCGTGCAACGACGCGGTGGGGGCGTGGTGGATCTATCGGTGAGCGGGAATCAATCGCGCCGATAGGCGGCGAACGAGGTCGGGGTTTCCCAGAGGACGACCTCGACGATCGGCAGGCCGATCTCGCGGCCCTTGTCGTAGATCAGCTTGGCGATCACCTCGGCGGTCGGGTTTTCATCGATCGCATAATGCAGTTCGCCGGCCTGGCGGATGTAGTCAAGCGCCGGATCGTCGCGGCAGAGGATCATCCGGTGGTCGAGGTTGTCGTCGATCCAGCGCTTCATCGTCTCCTTGACGTCGCCGAAGTCCATCAGCATGCCGCGCTCGTCGAGCGTGTCGCCGCGCAGGCGGATTTCGACCCGGCCGTTATGGCCATGCAGATGGCGGCATTTTCCCTCGTATTTGAGCAGCCGGTGGCCGTAGCAGAAATCGATGAGCTTGGTGACGTGGAACATGATGGCCCTTTCCGGTGTTGCGGCGGAGATCGGCATCGCGTTCCCGCCTGGCATTCCCTATTTTACCCCAGCGCGGCGGAGCCGCAACCACCGGAAATGGATCGCGGGATTGGATCGCAAGGAGGCGGGATCGGGATCGAGATCAGAATCGAGATCAGAATCGAGATCGGAATCGGAATGCGTGCGCGGTCGGTCGATCCAAAGCGGTGTCGACGCGTTGCGTGGCAACGCTCTGCCACCGCACTCCACAAAGTCGGCGCGACGTCGGTTCATTCGGTTCATGGGGTGGAGTTTGCTGGTGCAGAGGAATTGCCGGGAAAAGGGTTGTTCCAGCGGGAAGGGGCGTGGCACGATGGGGGTGCAATCGAAGAATTGCGCAGGATGATGCGCTCGAGAGCCGAGGACGAGGGGCGAGAGCCGAATTTTGAGCGGCAATTTGGGGGCGATTACGAGGACGAGGGACGAGAGCCGAGGGTCGACTATTAGAGGGAGGGACTCAGACCTATTCGTTGCAGGAGTTGTGAATGAGACGTCTGATCTATTTGTTGTTCTGCCTTGCCGGCGTGGCGCCGGCGATGGCCGTTGAGACTGATCCCGCCGTCGCCTTTCAAGGGCGACTCGGCCCCGCGCCCAAGTACACCCCAACCGACAAGGATTACGATTCCGAGTTGAGCAAGGCCGCCGGGGCGGGGCTGGTGATCGACACCGGCAACCGCGCCGAGGTGGTGACGGCGTTCAACGAGATTTTCATGCCGGCCTTCGCGTATGACGCCGAGTGGACCGGCTCGGTCAATGGGTGCATCGCCGGGACGATCGCGGCCGACTATCGCCAGTCGACCAATGATCTTGTGAACTGGTTTCGCGCGATGGCGGGGCTGCCGGGCAACGTCGTCTTCGACTCCGCGATCGATGCACGTTGTCAGCAGGCGGCGCTGATGATGCTGGCGGCGGGCGACCTGAGCCACTCGCCAGGGACCGACTGGGCGTGCTATACGGCGCAGGGGGCGGAAGCGGCCGGCCGGTCGAATCTGGCGCTGGGATCGGCGGGGCCCGACGCGATGGCGGGTCTGATGCGCGACCCCGGCCAGAACAACAAGGACGCCGGTCATCGGCGCTGGATGCTCTATCCGCCGCAGATGGTGATGGGGATGGGCGCCACGATGGAATACAACGCGGGGTATTTCGGCAGTTGCGCGCTATGGGTGATCCCGACGAGCGAGTTTGCGACATGGGGCGAGTACCCCGCCGGCATCGAATGGTATGCCTGGCCGCCGCCGGGGTATGTTCCGTATCAGGCGGTCTACCCGCGCTGGTCGTTTTCGCAGCGCGACGCCGACTTCAGCGGCGCCAGCGTGACGATGCGGGCCAACGGCGAGGAGCTGCCGTTCACGATTCTGTCGTCGAGCACCAATTATGGCGATCCGGCGCTCGTCTGGGAGCTGGGATTCGATCCTTCGTTCTCGCCGCCGCTGACCGACCAGAGAGTCGATGTGACGATTGATTACATGGCGCCCGACGGCGGCGGCGGGACCCAGCCAGCCCATGTAGAATACACGGTGATCGTGATCGACCCGGCCAGCTCGGGTGAAAGCGCGGGCCGCCGCTGGGAAGTGTATCGTTAAATCGGTCGCGTGCGTGCTCCGGACCGAACGGGGTTTCCGAGAGCCGGGGACGAAGGACGAGAGCCGAGAGCCGAATTTTGAGGCGGGGCTTTGGGGGCGATCAGGAGGACGAGGACGAGGGACGACGAGGTGAGTCACTCCAGTACGAACGAGGAGAGCTCGACCGGAATCCCGCTGGAAAGGGTGTAGCGCAGGGTGAGGCGGGGGCGTTGGCCCTCGGGGGCCGTGGCGTTCTCCGATGCGTAATAGCGTTTGGCGCTGCCCGCCTGCGATTCGTCGCCGATGAGGATCCAACCGAAGTTTTCCGAGGGCTGATCGACCCAATGCTGGACGTCGGCGATCAGGGCGGCGCTGGCCCAGTGGGCGGTCGCGCCCGGCGCGCCCGCGGTGGCGACGGCGCTGGGCTGAGCGACGAAATCGCCGCCGGGCGTTGCCCAGTCGGCGCTCTGCCGGCGGGCGGAGACCCAGGTGGCGTCGCCCGGCTGCGAAGGGGCGCCGGTGCCTTCCTCGCCGGGGCCCTTGGCCGTTCCCTCGCCCCAGTCCTGGGTGAGCCGGTGCAGGGCCTGCGCGCTGAGGCCGGCGTTGGTTTTGGAGACGGTCAGGCCCAGCTCGGCCGCGATGATCTGGGCGCCGTCGGGGATTGAGGAGAGATCGAAGCCGATCAGCGCGCGGCGGGCGCTGGGCGAAGCCGTCGTGCCGGCGAAGAGATGCTCGCCGCCGCCGTTGCTGTTGGTGTTTTCCGCGAAGATCGTGGTGTCGCGCGTGCCGTCGTAGGCGTCCAGCCCGTTCTCCAGCACAATCTCGAGCGAAGGGGTCGACGTGATCGCGATCGTCGGATCGGCTTCGCCATACTGCCCGTTATGGAATGTCCCGCCGGCATCGGCCGTGTAGAGGACGCGCAGGCGCCCGTCGGCGGTTTCGACCTCGGGGACCGACCAGAGATAGGAGCCGAACCGGTCCTCGGGGAGCCCGGAGTAGGGGATGCCGTCGACGATCAGCGTGTAGTTCTGGCCGCCGTCCAGGGAGTATTCGAGCCGGATGGTTCCGGGGCCGTGGCCGATGTAGATATCCCAGCCGATCTCGACCCCCTGATGGGGGACGAAGGTCTGCGGCGCCGTGGGGTAGGTGAGGGCGATGTGGGCCTGCGCGGCGGCGGCGCAGCCGACCAGCAGGCCGAGGAGGGCCAGCCGCCGCGCGGCGCCGCGAGGGCCGGCGAGACGGCTGAGGCAGGGTCGAAAACGCCATCCGACCGGCACGACGCGCATGATCCTGCTCCTGGTTCCTTAAACGCAAAATACGGGAGCGCATTGATTCGCAATGGAGCAGGAATGATATCCTGACGGCCAGATCATGTCAATTCCGGCCGTGGGGAGTTGGGGGGAGGGGCGGGGGCGACCCGCGTTCATCCGGTTGGCCATTCCGTGCCGAAGAATTCCCCTTCGGCTTGCGGGTGTTCGAGGCGGGCGCGCAGGCGTTCGATTTCCTTTTGTTGCTCGAGCAGGACGGCCATGACGAAGGAATCGAAGGGGACGGGTCGGGCGGCATGGGCGGCCTCGGCCATGTGGCGTTTGGCCAGGGCGAAGAGGCGATCGAAGGCGGGCTGATCCTCGCGGCGCAGGGCGCGGCGGAAGGGGCGCCAGGCTTCGATTTCCTGGTCGAGATACATGTTGAAGGTGGGGAGCGTGCGGCCCATGGGAACCTCTCCGGGGGAAATTCGAAATGCGAAGTTCGAAGTTCGAAACAAATTTCAATGAAAAGATTCATAAAATGCGGAATGCAAGGCGATCGGGCGGTTCGGTTATTGGTATTTCAGTGAGCATCGCGGGTTGCCGATTCCGCAGGCTTAAGGATTCTGGCATCCCTGCCGGATGCGGGGCCGATGCCGATGTCGATAGCGATCGGAATACCGATACCGATACGGATTTTGATGCTCCTGTTGCGATAGTCGAAATTTTCCGTTCATGCCGCGCCTGCGAGCAGCGCCGGGTGGGGCGGTGCGCCGAGGAGCGGCGCGACGCGGGCCAGGCGCTCCTCGATGCGCGCCAGGGTCTGGTTGAAATCAGCGGCGCGGCGGGTGCGGCGTTCGAGGAGGCGGGCCCAGGGGGAGGCCGGTTCGCCGCCGAAGGTAATCAACAGCGGCAGGCCGCGGCGGCGCAAGGCCGCGGCGCGCCGCAGGATGCGCTCGTAGAGGTACTGGCGCTCGTTCAGCGCGAGGTCCTCGTCCAGAAACAAGCGGTCCACGCCGAGGATCAGCACCGGCGGGGGGGG
>MVZB01000139.1 GCA_002068205.1 candidate division BRC1 bacterium ADurb.BinA292 | reverse complement strand
GGGGGTGGAGGTGGACCGGGCGGAGTTGGCGCTGGGCGAGTCGGCGACGCTGGGCGAGCAAGCGGCGGGGGAAATACCCGTGGAGGACGCGACGGACTGGCGGCTGGAGATTGTCGGGCGGGCGCCGGCCTACACGACCGACTTGAGCGTGACGCGCAATCCGCTGATCCCGTTCATCTACCTCGGCTGCGGGCTGATGCTGCTGGGGCTGGTGCTGGCGTTTTTCGTCAAGCAGCGCGACGTGTGGTTCCACGTCGACGCGGCGCGGGGGCGGCTGTGGGTGGTCGCGGCGTATCGGCACCCGCACGGCGAGCTGGACCGTGTGGTGCGGTCGGTGGTGGAAGGTTTGCGCGAACCGGAGGCGATCCCGGGGGGTGCGCCGGCGGGTGAACCCGAAGTGGCGCGGGCGGCGACGGCGTAGGCGAGGCGGAGGGGTGACCCCATGATGGAACGAGAAAGGAACAGACGATGAGCGAAGCATGCCGGCGGTGGCGGGACATCGACACGAGCGCCGGGTCGGGGCTCCGGCCCAGTTACCGGCGGGTGATCTGGATTGCGGCGTGGCTGGCGTTCGTGGCGGCGATGTGGACCGTGCCGGCGCGGGGGGAGGAGAGCGCGGCGCCCGCGATGAGTCCGGCGTGGGAGGCGGCGCTGCGGCCGCTGGAGCGGCTGCCGGTCCAGGATACCGGTTATGTTCGCAGCGCGCACACGTATGCGCGGACGCGGCTGCGGGGGATCACGGGGCGGAACGGTCTGGGGGAGCTGAATGCGGTGCAGAGCCTGATCTGGCTGGTGTCGCATCCGGCGGCGGCGGCGCGGGAACCGCTGATCCGGGTGACGCATCCGGAGCTGGGGTCGCTGCTCGGGGGGCGGCGGACGAGTCTGGAGACCTACCGTGACGGCCGGGTGCGGGAGCGGATCGTGGCGGCGCTGCGCGCCGACGAGAACCTGCTCAAGCCGATCAATGAGCTCGAGACGCGGGCGGCAATGTTCGAGCATCTGGAAGCGGAGATGGCGTTCGTGCCGCGCGCGGGGGAATGGCTGTCGCCGGTGGACGCCGCCGGGCGGGACGACCTGAGCAGCGAGGAGCGCGAACTCGTTGAACTGTGGGCGGCTCTGAAGCGGGCCGTTGCCGAGGACAACCCGACGGCCGGGGGGGAACTGGCGCGCGAGCTCGCGGCGCGGGCGCCAAGGCTGGCGGAGGCGCGGGGCCTGGCGCTGCCGCGGCTGGAGGCGGACTGGTTCTATCACACGCACGAGCCGTTCCGGAAATCGTCGTTGTTCTATCTGGTGGGCGCGCTCGGGTTCGGCGCGGCGTTTCTGTTGGGACGCCGCTGGGTCTACTGGTCGAGCCTGGCGCTGATGGGAGGCGGGCTGGCCGAGCAGGTGCTGGGGGTGGGGCTGCGCTGGATCGTCGCGGGGCGGGCGCCGCTGTCGAACATGTATGAGTCGTTCACGTTCGCCACGGCGGGGATGATCCTGCTGGCGCTCGTCTTCGAATGGATTTACCGGACGCGGCTGGCGGGGCTGGGGGGGACGATTCTGGGGTTTGCGTTCATGGTGATCGCACACAATGTTGCGATCTTCGACAGCCAGATCCGGCCGCTGATGCCGGCGCTGCAATCGAGCTGGCTGACGTACCACGTCGTCACGATCATGCTGAGCTATTCGGCGTTCGCGCTGTCGTTCTTTGTCGCGCTGGTCTATCTGGCGAAGGAGGCGCTGGGGGGCGACGGCTCGGTCCGCCTGGCGCTGCGCAAGCTGCCGAGCCTGCAGGCGCTCGATCTGTTCAACTACCGGATCATTGCCGTGGGATTCCCGCTGCTGACGCTGGGGATCGTGACGGGGGCGATCTGGGCGGCGACGGCGTGGGGGCGGCCGTGGGCGTTCGATCCGAAGGAAACGTGGTCGGCGATCACCTGGCTGATCTACGCGATCTACCTGCACGTACGCTACATGGCGGGCTGGCGCGGGCGGCGGGCGGCGGTGCTGGCGCTGGTGGGGTTCGCGGCCGTGCTGTTCACGTACCTGGGGGTGAATTACCTGCTGCCGGGATTGCACAGTTACGCGGCGTGAGGGGAGAGGAAGGGGAAGAGATTCTTGTGAATCGTTGGGGGCGATCACGAGGACGATGACGAGAGACGAGGGACGAAAATGGGGGAGAGAGGGGACGCGATGAGCGAATGGATCAGGTTCAGTACGGAAGTCGTTCGGCCGTCGCGGCGCGATGTTGGAGGCGCTGTGACAGCCGCGCCACAGGATTCCCAGCCGACGCTCCACCTGTGCGGAATCCACCATTCCACGTCGCCGGTAGCGATCCGCGAACGCTATGCGCTGGCGCCCGATCAGGTCGGCGCATGGATGCGGCGCCTGCGGGAAGAGACGGGGGCGCAGGTGCTGATCGTGTCGACCTGCAACCGGATGGAGATCTATGCGTGGGGAAGCGGGGCGCTGGGGAACGAGCTGCGCGCGGCGATGCGGCGCATCGGTCTGGCCGCGGGCTGCGCGGAGGCGCCGGAGCTGATCGAGCGGTCGGACGAGGAGGCGCTGCGCCACCTGTTCCGCGTGGTGGCGGGCCTCGATTCGATGATCCTGGGCGAAAATCAGATCAAGCAGCAGGTGCGCGAGGCGACCGAAATGAGTCGCGCGGCGGGTTGCCTGGGCAGCGAGCTGAATCAGGCGGTGGAGGCGGCATTCCGTTGCGGCAAACGGATCCGCACCGAGACCGAGTTGAATGTCGGGACGCTGGACGTCGGCAAGGCGGCAATCCTGAAAGCCGAGGAACGCCTGGGCGGGTTGACGGGCCGGGCGTGCATGGTCATCGGAGCGGGCAAGATCGGAAGGACGGCGGCGCGGGCGATCGCGGAACGCCGGCCCGACCGGCTGTGGATCGTCAACCGCTCGCTGGAGCATGCGCGCGCGATCGCGGAGGAGTTGGGCGGCGAGGCCTACGGCCTGGAGGCGCTGGGCTGCCTGCTGCCCGAGGCGGAGTTCATCCTGGGCGCGGCGCATACGCCCGAGCTGCTGTTCGATGCCGAGGATTATGAGGTGGCGGCGCCGACGGGCAACCGCCCCGAGCGCGTGTGCCTGGTGGATGTGGCGGTGCCGCGAATGCTCGATCCGAGGCTGGGTGAATTGGCCAGCGTGGAGCTCTACGGGCTGGAGGACATGGAGGAGATCACCGCGGTCAACCGGCGGCAGCGCGAAGCGGCGGCGGAAGCGGCCGGGGTGATCGTGGAGGAGGAACTGCGGCAGTGGCGGCGGGAGCGGGCCGGAGGGGCGCTGGGACCCGCGATTGAGGAGTTGAAGGCGCGGCTGGAGACGATCTTCGCGGAGGAGGAAGCCGCGCTGGCCGAAGCGTTGGGCGAGGCGCCGGCGGACCGATTAACGCCCGCGCTGCGGAAGCTTCGGGGAAGAACGTTACACGCCGCCATCGAGTCGCTCAAGCGGGCGGCGGGGGGCGATTGCTGAGCGAGAGGGGGGCGTAAGCGGCGCACTCGGATCTCCGATGTCAGGTAGTTCTTAGCGTGGGGCGATTCGGGGCGATTAGCAGGTTGCTCACTAACCTGCAGTTCAGAATGAGGTGACAAAACAGCCGGTTTTCGAGAGCCGAGGACGAGGGACGGATTTTTGAGTGTGGGGCGAGAGTCGTAGCCAGGGGGTGGGGTCGGACCCACCCCCTGGCTCATTCGACCCGGGCGCGGAAGGGGGAGGCAGGGAGGCCGTTCTGATTCATCAGATTGGGGACGGCGGTGCGGGACCAGGCGAAACGAACGGCGGTCGGGGTGGTGATGTCGTCGCTCCAGACGACGACGGCGTCGCCGACGATGTCCGCGCGCGCCGGCACGAATTGCCCATCCGCGCCCGCGACCTCAAACAGATCGGGATCCTTCCCGTCGCGCGTGGAGAGGCCCTGGCCGACATAGTCAAACTCGATCCGCAGGCGGTTGGCCTCGACGGCGAGCGAGCGGTAGATCGGTCCCGTGGGAACGATGTCGTCGCGGCCATAGGTCTCGGCCAGGGCCCAGAGCGCCAGCCGGCGGCCGACCTCCTGCTTGTTGCGCGGGTGGATGTCGTGCAGGTCGCCGACGTCGGAGATGACGGCCATGCCGGTATGGGGAACCGCGCGCATCACGGCGGTCTGGGCTTCCCACAGTTCGGGCAGGGCATCGCCGGCGTACAAGGGGTCCAGGTCGCATGGGGCGATCTGAACGTAATAGAACGGCAGTTCGGGCCGGCCCCAGAGCTGGCGCCAGCCGGCGATGAGGGCTTTCATTTTCTCGAAATACATCATGCCGTCGCCGGCGTTGGACTCGCCCTGATACCAGATCGCGCCGCGGAGGGCGAAGGGGACGAGGGGGTGGATCATCCCATTGTAGATGCCGGTGGGGCGTTCGGCGGAATCGAGCGGGTGGCGGGGCCAGAGCGGCGGATCGGGCACGCGTTCACCGGCATCGAGCGCCCGGCGGGCCTCGGGCAGCCAGCTCTCATATTGCGGGACGGCAGTGGACAGGTCGTCGCGGAATTTGGGGCCGGCCTGCTCGATCTGCAGCAGATAGTCGGCCAGGGCGGGATTCGAGGCATAGCCTTCGGGCGGGATCCAGCCCTCGATGCGCGTGCCGCCCCAGGCGGCGGCGATCACGGCCACGGGGACGTCGAGGTCCTGGTGCAGCTTGCGGCCGAAGAAGTAGGGGACGGCGGGAAAGCCGCCATCCTGGGCGATGGTCGCCGGGCTGCAAACCCGCCAAGTAGCCGCGACGTCGTCGGCCGGAACGCCGGAGGAGCGCACCGGGACGTTGAACAGCCGGAGGCGGGGATAATTGGCGGCCTGAATTTCCTGCTCCGCGTCGCGCACGACGAGGATGCTCCACTGCATGTTTGACTGACCGGCGCAGAGCCAGACTTCACCAATCAGGACATTTTCCAGCGCGCGCGACTGTTCGCCGGCCGTGATCGTCACCTGGTGCGGCCCGCCGGCTTCCATCGGGGGGAACTCGACGCGCCAGCGCCCGTCCGCGCCGGCCACGGCAGCGGCCGAATTGTCGCCGAGGGTCACTTTGACTTCCTGGCCGGGACTGGCCCAGCCCCAGACGGGGATGGGCGCCTCGCGCTGGAGGACCATGTTATCGCCGAAGAGCTGGGGGAGGGTTAATTCCGCCTGGGCCGTGGCAACGAGCGTGAGCAGCAACACGACCAGCATGGGGATGGAGATCGGCGAGTCAAGGCCAGCCGTACGTCGCATGTTCAACGCTCCCTTCGGTGGTGGTGGTTCGTCCGGCCGGGACGGGCAATCGGGTGCCATGCTGAACCTTGCGCGGCCTGAAGTCAATGATCACGGGGAAAGCATCCTTCGCATCCCTATTGTTCGGTTCCCATAGTACATCCCCCGGTTTGGAGGCGCGAGCCGGGTGGCGCGGGAGCATGCCGGTGCTGCGAAGTGCAGGCTATGCATTTGGTTGCAGCGGGCCTTGCAGTTGACCCGCCAATTGACGTTTCCGCGTCGCATCGCCGCCGCCGCTGATCAATCTTATCCGTTGATTTTACGAGGTTTACGTCGCGCGCGCGGACCGATCCGCGTCGGGCCCGCAATTTGCATTGGGAGGCCCTGCGTGCTATGAGTTTCGACGGGAGGAACAAAAGGAAACATGCGACGCTTGCACCGATATGCGGCCATCGCCGCGTCCCTGTTGCTGACCGCGATTTGGATCGCGCCGGCCCAAGCCAGTCTGATCGGAGATCGGATCGATTACAGTTTTCAGGATGATAACGGATTTTCTCAGTCGGGTGAGGATCTTCTGGTGCGGTCGGGGAGCGAGATTTCGCTGACCGCGCCGCTCTATCGGCTCGACGTCAATCTCGGCAGCGACTGGGTTCAGATCAATCAGAACTCGCGCAGCGCGGCCGACGACAAGTATCGCCGCACGGGCCAGTGCACGTTCCCGGGATGGGAACTGCTGCTGGCGGATCTGGATCTGGGCGAGGACCGGGAGATCACCGGATACCGACTGACGGCCTCGGGGATCGACCGGAACCTGATCGGCGTCAGCTTCACGGCCGATTCGCTGACCGTCGAGTTCGCGGGGCTGACCTATGGCTCGGGCAAGAATTCCAAGAGCCTGTGGAACGATCTGCTGAAGTGCTATGACCCGTGCAAGCTCGATTTCTGCCTGAAGATCGATCTGATCACGTCGCCCAAGCCGCCGGTCATTCCGGAGCCGGCGACGCTCGGTCTGGTGACGCTGGGGGTCGGCGGCGTGGGGCTGCTGCGCCGGCGCGTGAAAAAGCTGAAGTAGGACCCGGGCGCGCGACGTTCGCGCGCGGCAACGGGAAGACCGGAGGGGCCCAGCGCGGCTCTTCCGGTCTTTTTTTGCGGACCAAACGGCAAAAAGTAAAATGGGACTTTAGAAAATAGAAAGTAGTTATAGATGAGATTCGATTATCTGACGGCCTGGCCGGCGGGGGAAGGGGCGGGCCGGTGACTGGCCGGGCGCGGGGGGCGGGGACGACATTTTTCAGCCAGCCCCCCGGATTCCGTTTTGTCCCTTGGACTATTTGTGTTAAAGCTAAGTCTCACGACGTGCCGAACGGGCGGTGGCGCAACGCCGAAACGCGGCAGGGAACCATGCAGGACGGCCCGCGAACCAGCCTTCAAGCCCGAATCCAGGGACGGGTGCAGGGGGTGGGTTTCCGCTTTTTCGTGCTGCGCGAGGCGCGCGGTCTGGGGCTGACGGGGACGGTGGCCAACCGTCCCGACGGATCGGTGGAGGTCAAGGCCGCCGGCGGGCGCGAGGCCCTGGAGGAGTTGCTCGGCCGGTTGCGGCGGGGGCCGACGCTCAGCCGCGTCGATCACGTCGAGGTCCAATGGGATATCCCGCTCCCGGACATGTCCGAATTCACCATCGAGTTCTGAGCCGATGCTGCTTTATACCGATCTGGTCCGTGATATCGCCCGCGATGTGGCACGCCGCGTCCCCGACCTGGCGCATATCGATGCCGACCGGATCGCGTTCCTGGCGGCGGCGCGCTGCACGAGTCACCGCACGGGGAATCTGGCGATCTGTTACGGGCTGAATCGCCAGGCCGAGCCGACGTTTTCGGTGTGGGTCCGGCGCGGGACGCGCAAGGTGATCGCCGTCAGCGGCTGGGTTCAGATGCGCGTGCCGCGCGTGTACATCAACGGGCGCGAGATGAGCTACCTGATCCTGCTGCGGCTGCCGCGGCTGCTGCGGCAGAACCCGCTGGAGACGATCATCCACGAGCTGTATCACATCAGCGAGGGGTTTGACCGCCGGATGCGGCCGGCGCGTCACGGGGCGCTGTTCGACCGCGAGGTCCGCCGGCTGATGAACGTCTGGCTGGCCAATGCGCGCGGCGATCTGCCGCGGCTGGCGCAGATGACGCTGCGTCAACTGGAGGGGGAGTTCGGGGCGGTGCTGGCCCAGGGGGTGCCGTCCAACTTCCGGCTGCCGATCGTCGAGCCGGTGCGCGGGCCGGAATCGTATCAGCGCGCGGTGCCGCGGCTGTATCCGGGCCACAGCCTGGCGGCGCTGTATCAGGTGCGGCCGGCGCAGCAGCTCTCGCCGGAGGAGACGCCGCGCGTGCTGACCGAGCGCGACCTGGTGCTGCGCCACTACCACACGCGCGGGGTAGAGCGCGTGCCGGCCGAATTCACCCGCTACTCGCGCAACGGACGGCGCAGCCTCGCCCTGAGCGCCTGACCGGCATCCCGCATGCGATCCGCCTCTCCCCGACCGCCCGGGTTCGTCCACGTCGATCTGGACGGGCTGTGGACGCTGGCCGGCGTCTATGGCTTTCCCGAGCAAGATCTCTTCGAACTCGACCCGGTGTTCAATCTTGCCGTCGACCGGCTCCTGGAGCTGCTCGGTTCGCGGGGCATCCGGGCCACGTTTTTCATCGTCGGGCGCGATCTGGAGCTGCCGGAGAAGGTCGATGCGGTCGCGCGGATCGCCGCGGCGGGGCATCGCCTGGCGAACCACAGCCTGCGCCATGACCTCCGGCTGGGGGAAGCCGCGCCCGGAAGCATTGAAGAAGAGCTGCGGACGGTCAATGAGCGGCTGAGCGCCGTGGCGGGGGAGGCGCCGCTGGGGTTCCGCGCGCCGGGCTACGCCGTCAACGAGCGGGTGCTGACGGCGTGCGTGCGGGCGGGGCTGCGCTACGACGGCTCGGTGTTTCCCTGCTGGTGGGCGCCGCTGCTGCGGCGGCTGGCGGGTTCGCTGCGCCAGTCGCCCGGGCCGCCGGCGCGGGGGCAATATGGGGGGGCCGGGTCGCTGCGGCCGCGCTGGGAGAGGCCCGTGGCGGGGGCGCCGCCGATCCTGCGGCTGCCGGTCGCGGTCTCGCCGCGACTGCGTCTGCCGCTGCACGCCAGCCTGGGTCTGCTGCTGGGCGCCGGCACGGTGAGGCGGGGGCTGCGCAACCTGGCCGCGCGCGGGCTGCCGGCGGTCTACCTGCTGCACGGGCTGGACCTGCTCGGGGCCGAGGAGTTCGC
>MVZB01000138.1 GCA_002068205.1 candidate division BRC1 bacterium ADurb.BinA292 | reverse complement strand
CCGCCAGTTTACTGGCGGGAACCGGGATCCCATCGTGACAGAGTCCCGTTGGGACGGCAGAACCGATCCAAGCGTTCCCGAGAATAGCGGACAAATTCTCGAGTGAGCACGAGGACGAGGGACGATTCCAAAGTGAGGGAGGCATTGTCATGGGAGACCGCCGGTACGCCGTTTCACTGAAACGCAGGGCCATCCTCAAATCGGGCCTGGCCCTGCTCGCGGCCGGCGCGGTCGGGCGCGCCGCAATGGAAAACGATGCCCTGACCAGCGCCACCGCCTCGATCCCGCCAGAGCCGGCCCTCCCGACCGGTTGGATCATCACCGTCGAGGGACCGATCCCCGCCGCGGAAGCGGGCATCATGCTCCCGCACGAACACGTGATGGTTGATTTCATCGGCGCCGATCAGGTCGATTCGTCGCGCTACGACGCCGACGAAGTCTTTTCCGCGGTCCGGCCGCATCTGGAGCGCGTGCAGGCCCTGGGGGCGCGCACGATCTGCGAATGCACCCCCGCCTGGATCGGGCGCGACCCGGAACTGCTGCGCCGGCTCGCGGCGGCGACCGGCCTGCGACTCGTGACCAACACCGGTTACTACGGCGCCGGGGCGAACAAATATCTGCCGGCCCATGCGCTGACCGAATCGGCCGGTCAACTGGCCGAACGCTGGATCGCCGAATGGCGCGACGGGATCGGCCAGACCGGCATCCGGCCCGGCTTCATCAAGATCGGCGTCGACGCCGGGCCGCTTTCCGACGTCCATCGCAAGCTCGTGGCGGCCGCCGCCCGCGCGCAACGGGCAACGGGTCTGACCATCGCCGCCCACACGGGCGACGGCATCGCCGCGCTGGAGGAACTCGACGTGCTGCGCGCCGAAGCGGCCGCCATCGAGCGCTTCATCTGGGTTCATGCCCAGAGCGAGCCGAACCCCGACCGCCTGCTGGAAGCGGCGCGCGCCGGCGCATGGGTCGAGCTGGACGGCATCGGCCACGACACCCTGGACCAACATCTCACCCTGATGCTCGCAATGCGCGAGGCCGGCCTGCTGGGGCGTGTGCTGCTCTCCCACGACGCCGGCTGGTACACCGTCGGCGAACCGGGCGGCGGGGCCTATCGCGGCCACGACACGCTGTTCACGGATTTCATCCCGTTGCTGAGGGAGCGCGGGTTCAGTCAGCCGGAGATCGACCAACTGATCATCCACAATCCGGCGAAGGCCTTCGCCGTGGAGCGATTAAGCTGATTCGAGCCGCCCTCTTCGCGCTTCCGCTTGACGCGCGCCTGTGGAAAATGGTGGGCAGTCGCTGGATTCGACAAAGGCCGACCATGCGCCGCGAACAGATGATCAAACAGTCCGTCATGTGGGGCAAGCTGGGCCGCGTGCTGCGCAGCGGCGCGCCGATCATCGAATCGATTGAAGTCATTGCCGAAGAATCGGACGATCCGGTTCTGCGCGACGCGTTTTTCCGCATCGCGCGCGGCGCCCGCGACGGCCAGATGATCAGCGACACGCTGAGCGAAATGGGCGAGATTTTCCCGCGGTCGCTGGTCGTGATGATCCGCGCCGGCGAAAACAGCGGCCTGCTTGAGGAGGTGCTGCTGCAGATCCCCGAAGCCGTGCGCGAGGGGCGCATCGGCCTGAGCGAGGAGGAACAGCCGGCCTCGGAGGCGGAGCTGGCGCGCCAGCCCGAGGCACGCGCGGCGACCGAGTCGCTGCTGCGGCGGGCGCTCGCCCGCGGCGCCGCGGCTGTTCATCTGACGCCCGCCGCCGACGCCGGCGCCGTCCATCTGCGCATCGACGGGGTGCTGGTCGAGGAATCGCGCTTGGAACCCGAAATCTACCGCGCCGTCCTGGCTCGCCTGAAGAAGATGGCCGATGTCGATTTGATGAATGCGCCGCCGCTGATCGAGGGACACTTCCGGCTGCTCCTCGACCGCGAGCCGGTCGATCTGCGCCTCAGCGGGCTGCGCTCCAGCGCGGGGGAGGCGATGGTCGTGCGCCTGTTCCGCCCCGAGCGCGATCTGCTCCGATTGGATCAGATCCTGATTGAGGACGCCGACCGGCGGCGGTTCGCCCGCTGGATCGAGCGGCCCCAGGGGCTGATCCTGGTCACCGGTCCCGGCGGCAGCGGCCGCAGCACGCTGCTGCATGCCCTCGCGCATCATCTCCTGGCCGCGGGCGGTCGCAAGCTCGTGACTGTTGAGTCGCCGGTGCAGCTTCGCTTCGACGGCGCCGTCCAGCTCGAGGCGCTCCCCAGCGGCGAGCCGCTCCCCGCGCGCATCCACGCCGCGCTGCGGCTCGAACCCGACGTGCTGCTGATCGATGCGCCCGAGGAGCCCGACGCGTTGCGCATGGCGCTGCGCGCCGCGGCCGCCGGCCGGCTCGTCGTCGCTCTGATGCACTCCCCCGGGTCGGTCGAAGCGCTCCGGCTGCTGCTCGACATCGGCCTGCCCTGGTGGCAACTCCGCGAGGATCTGATCGGCATCGTCAGCCAGCGGCTGGTGCGCCGGCTCTGCCCCGCGTGCCGCCGACCGCCTGCCGGCGCGCATGGCCCGTCGGCGGAATGCGACGTCTGCCGCGGCGCCGGCTATCAGGGGCGTCGCACCGTCTTTGAGTGGCTGGAACCGGATGCCGGGGTGTGGGATGCGGCGCGCCGTCCGCTGGAAGAGGCCGAGCTGCGCCGGGCCTGCCAGGCCGGTGGGATGGTCATGCTGGCCGAGGCGGCACGCCGCCTCGCGGCGGCCGGCGAAACCGATGAGGCCGAGATTAACCGCGCCGTCCGCGGCTGACCGCCGTCCGGTGGTCCAGAATTCTCTCGCTCGCGGCGCAAGCCGGCCCCGGGTTTACTTCAGCTCGATCTGATCCAGCAGCGACTGCAAGGAATCACTGACCGACGCGTAATCGTCCATCCCGACGGCGAAGAACGCATTGCCGCCGCGGACCAGATGCACGTAGATATCGCTCGATTCGCCCTGCCCGAGCCGGCCCAGCTCGACATCTTCCTCGTCGAGCATCGTCAGCTCGCGCGAGGGGGTAATCAGATCATACTGCTGCACCTCGGAGTCTCCGGCGTCGAACTGCAAGTCCCAATCCAGCCCGGTGACCGCATAGAGCAGCGGCGTGACGTAGCTCCCCTCCACCTGGCCGATCCGGTCGTCCTCCTCGCCGCGGAAGACATTCCATGCGCCGCTGTCGGTCCGCTTCAGCGTCAGCTCGCGCTCGCCGTCGCGGATCCGGAGGGTCTGCACCAGGGACTGATCGAAATCGAAGATGCTCCTGTCGATCACGTCGTCGCGCGTCAGGAAGAAGTCGCCCGGACGGGTCCAGTCCACGCCGAAGATCTCCGGATCGTCGCCGCGGCGCGCATAGACATAGTCCGCGTCGCCGGCCTTGCGGCCCGTGATCACCGTCTGCGACGTGGCGCCGTCGCGCGTGACCAGCGTCGCGATCAGGTTGGGGCTGTCCAGCCCCGTCTCGGCCGGATCGGGCGGAAGTTCCAGGTATTCCTTCACCTGCAGGTTGGTCAGACTGCTCACCTTGGCGCCGACGGTCCCCTGATCCAGCTTGGCGTCCGGATCATCGGCCAGATGCCAGACGTCGGCCGAGTCCCGCTCCAGCGCCAGCACCTGCCCGTTCACGTTGAAGATCGCCTTGCCCACCTCGGCACTGGTCATCGAGAAGATTTCCTTGGAGCGCAGGTCGCGCAGGTCGGGCTGCAACTGGGTCAGCAGCGTGGCGGGAACCTGGAAGATTCCCCCTTCGCCCTCGGCCATCGCCCAGCGCTTGGCCGCGCCGGTGGTGGGGGTGTCGCCGATGCGCATGGCGAGCAGGCGGCCGGCCGTCGTCGCCTCGTCGGCGACATAGGCGATCGCGCGCAGCGCCGGGGGCTCCAGGCCGAAATCCGCCAGGTTCAGCGTATCGCTGTCGATGAAGTCGCTGGCCCGCGCATTGTTCCAGTTGCGCAGGATCTCGCTCATCTTCGCCGAATCGGCCGGTTGCGCGATCGGCTCGCGCAGCCTCCACTTCCCATCGGATTTCTCGGCCGTCAGCGTCGTCATCTCGAACTGCAGGGTCACCGTCGTCGCTTCGTTCAGGTTGGCCGGCAGCACGCGCTTGTCGCGCAGGTCGGTGAACGACTTGGAGAGCTGCGTTTCCAGGTTGAGCGGGACGGTGAAGACCTCCTTGCCGCCGGCCATGCGCGCATACACCGCGCTGTCGTCGGTCGTCCGGTTGCCGAGTTCAAACGCGGTGATCTGCCCTTCGCCGGCCTGAACCTGAACCTTGATTTCCGGCTCCGCCAGGCCGAAGGCCTCGAAATTTCCATCGGCCACTTCAAAGGTATTTTCCTTCCTGGCCGAATCGATGGCGTCGATCAGGCTGTTGACGGCCGTCTCATCGGCGCGCGTCGCCACCGGTTCCGTCAGGCGCCAGGTCTCGTCCTCGCGCACGAGTTGCACGTCGCCGGCTGCGGCGCGTTCCAGTTCCACCGACTGAAACGCCTCCTTCGCCTGGGTGACCAGCCGCGAGGCGACCGTTTCGACCGCCTCCTTCTCCTCGATCCGCTTCTGATCCCAGACATACCACGCCCCCGCCAGCACGGCGATCACGGCGACAATGACAGTCCGTTTCCAGCTCATCGATGCACTCTCCATGAATTCAGGGAACGGGCGCGGAGCGTTCCCCTTCGCGAGAACCACGCATCCCTCGTCCGTTCATTACCGGCCGAAACCTGGGAGCGCCACGCTCCGGAGTGGCGTTGCCCTCCCTTTTCATTCCTCGTTGAGAACCGCCGGTTCATGAGCAACTCGTCCCCGGCTCTCGAAAACCCGCCGGGCCGTCTCGGCTCGCTGGCCGCCTACCGCCGCCGCCGGGCGATCGAGTAGCTCACGCCGCCGAAGAACAACGCGCCGGGCAACAGGATGACGGCCAGCACGAAGATCACCCGCAGTTGCTGCGGCGTCAGGATGATCGGCGTCCCCTCCAGCTGGCGCGGCGGGATCGCAATCACATCCTCCTGCTCGGCCAGCCAGTTGATCGTGTTGAGCATCAGGTTGACGGCCACGTTGGACTGCGTCAGCGTCGAATTCTGCACGAACTCGCTCGTGCCGAACACCACCAGGCGGGCGCCCTCGGGCTCCTCCAGCGGCGGCATGTTGGGCATCTGCGGCGGCGTCCGCGGACTGACCGCCACCGCCAGCGTCTGCGGCTGCATCTCGCTGCGCGGCGGGGGCGTGATCCGCTCGTTGGCCACCACCTCCTGCAAGTCCTTGGAGAACGAACTGGGCGACGTCCGCATCAGCTCGGTCACCTGCCACTGCCCGCCCCCCTGCATCCTGCTGACGACCGGCCGCGAGATCGAAAGCATCATCGCCTGGCGCAGGTCCCGCGTGATCGGATGATCCTCGGCATAATCCTGCACAATCGGCTGCACCGGACTGAACGGATTGGCCAGATCGATGATTACCTCGTCGGGCGAGCTGACGCCGTACTCCTCCAGCAGCCCCAGCAGGTTGGGCAGGCGCAGCGCGAAATTCTCCTGCGGAACATCGAGCAGCACCATCAGTTTGCCGTAGCGCTGTGTCAGGTAGTCGCGCAGCGCCGAGATCTCCGGCGGCAGCAGGTCGCCCGCCGGCCCGGCGATCACGACCATCGTCGCATCCTCCGGCACCAGGCCGCTCGTGATCAGGTTAAGCCGCGCCGTCTCCATTCCCCGGTCTTCCAGGAACTTGCGCAGCGCCGAGAGCGAGGCGACGCTGGAGCGCTGGCCGGGCTGCGGCATCGGCGCCTCGTCATACGACACCTCGCCGTGGCCCTCCAGGAAATACAGTTTGATCGTCTCGGCGCGCGTCACTTCGATGATCGCATTGGTCAGGGCATTCTCGGCCTGCACGCCCATCTGCGTGAAACCCTGGCCAAACTCAGTCGCCGAAATCCGCTTCTGTTTGGTCTCCGCCGCCGGCGCGGGCGTCCCCTCGCCTTTCTCGGGAACCTTGCGGATCACTACCTCGCCGGTGCGAATATTTTCGCCGTAGCGCATCGCCGCCACCGGATCCTTGATGGGATCGATGACCTTGAACTGGATCTGGTCCGAGGCGTCCCCATACAGGCGCATGATGTCGCGGAACGGCTGATCGGTGCTGAAGAAGAAGACGATCTCGACTGGTTCCTTCAGTTGATCCAGCACCTGGCGCGACTGGTCGGAGAGCGTATAGAGATTCTGTTCGGTCAGGTCGGCCTGCTTGTCGTACTGCCGGATTGCCAGATAGACGATCGCGCAGAGGATGAAGACCAGTAGTGAGTAAACGACGACGTGGAGGTAATACTTCAGGTTGGCCAGCTCCGCCTTGGCGAAAAGCGTCAGGAACAGCGCCAGGCCGATGCCGACCAGCGTATAGACGACCGGGTCGACGGCCGCCTGCCGGATCGCCCAGCCGAAACCGGCGATCACGAACAGGACGCCGATGACCGGCAGCGTCCGAAACCAGATCTTCAACGTCTTGTCATGCATCGATCACACCCTCCAGCGCCGCGCGTCGAGCGTCTTGCTGGCTATGAACAGGAACAGGAAGGAAGCCAGGAAGTAGAACGCCACGTCCTTGGTGGTCAGCAGTCCCTTGACGAAATTCGTCGTGTGCGGCTCGGCCGCCAGTTCGGTGAAAATCTGCTGGATCCGGGGAAAACTCTCGATCTGGAAACTCGCCAGCATGTTCCACATGATCAGCCCGATGAGCGTGATCACCCCCGCCGTGATCTGGTTTTCGGAAAAGGACGAGGCCATCACGCCGAACGCGGCGTAGGCCGCGAATATGAGCAGCAGGCCGAGCCAGCACGACAGCACGATCGGCCATTCGATCACCACTTCGCTGCCGCGCCCCGCCCACCAGGTAATCACCGGAAACAGGCCGCTGAGCAGGATCACGATCACCCCGACCGTCACCAGCGCCAGATACTTGCCCATCAGAATCGCCCAGTCGCTGATCGGGCACGTGACCAGCAGCTCGAACGTCCCGCGGCTCTTTTCCTCGGCCACCAGCCGCATCGACAGCAGCGGCACCGTGAACAGGATCAGCGCGATCATGATCTGAAACAGACTGCGGATGACCATCTCCGTCACGTTCGGCTCGGGCGGCGTCTGGCCGAACATGTTCGGCATGCCGGCCTGCGCCGACATGTTGCTGAACAGGACCATGATCTGCGAATAGATCATCCCCAGCACCAGGAACAGCAGCGCCATCACGATGTAGGTGCTGGGCGACTGGAAGTAGGTCTTCAGTTCGCGCCGGTAGATCGGCAGGAAGTTCATCAGGCCGCCTCCTTCTGCCGCGAGATGATCCGCAGGAAAATGTCCTCCAGCGAATAGCCGCTGGACTGCAGCTCAAACAGCCGGTAGCCGCCGCCGATGATCGCCTGGGCCAGCTCGGGCCGCGGGTCCCCCTGCGGTGCGGCCTCGACGCGGTAGACCGCCGTTGAGCCCCCCAGCACGCGCTCCTGCACGACGCTCTTGACCCCCGGCACCCGGCTGATCAGTTCCTGCACCGCCGCCGCCGGGCCGTCGACCGTCACCATCACCACATTGGCCGCTTCCAGTGCCGAGACCAGGCTTTCGGGCGTCCCCTGCGCTTCGATCCGACCCTGGTTGATGATGATCACCTTCTGGCAGGTCATCGAGACTTCCGGCAGGATGTGGGTCGACAGGATCACCGTCCGCCGTCCGGCCATCCCCTTGATGAGCTGGCGGATCTCGGCGATCTGCCGCGGGTCCAGCCCCACCGTCGGTTCGTCCAGCACCAGCACCTGTGGATCGCCCAGCAGCGCCTGCGCCAGCCCCACCCGCTGGCGGTAACCCTTCGACAGGTTGCGGATGATCCGCTTGCGCACGTCGGTCAGGCCGCATTCCTCCATCGCTTCCTCAACGATGGCGCGCCGCCGGCTGCCCGGATAGCGCTTGACCTCGGCCATGAACCTCAAATAATCATCCACCAGCATGTCCTGGTACAGCGGAGCGTTTTCCGGCAGGTAGCCCAGGATCGAGCGCGCCTGTTCGGACTGGCGCGAGACGTCGTAGCCGCCGATGCGCGCCGTCCCCGCCGACGCCGGCGTGTAGCACGTCAGCACCCGCATGGTTGTCGTCTTGCCCGCCCCGTTTGGGCCGAGAAAGCCGAGGATCTCGCCCTTGCCGACCGTGAACGAGATATTGTCCACCGCGCGGGTCAGGCCATAGAGCTTGGTCAGATTACTGACCTCGATCATGACCGGCGCGCCGGTTTCGGGAACGGCGCTGTTGCCGACCGCTGCTGGCTCGACCATCTGCCGCTACCTCCATCCTAAGCGGGTTGCCACAACCTGGGGCGGAATCGCTCCGATAGATAACACATCCCTCCGGGTTGTCAAGGCCGGTGCAACATGCGTGCCACGGGTCGGCCGCACTCCGCCATCGGCCACGCAACGGACCTGAGCTCGGGCCGCGACGGTGGGCCGGCCCGCCCCGGAAGCGCCATGCGCGCGACACGGGAACCGGCTCGCGGCGCCGT
>MVZB01000137.1 GCA_002068205.1 candidate division BRC1 bacterium ADurb.BinA292 | reverse complement strand
CCCGCCACTGAAGTGGCGGGCTGAAGTCTGCCGTCCCTGATAGGACTGGCGGTGGGACGATTCCGGCACGCCCTCGGCCGCTCGAATCGGTCGTGCGTGGCCGCCCATGAGGGACTTACCCTCAAATTCGGTTCCCGGTTCGCGTCCCTCGCCCTTGGCTCTCCTACCGCAGCGGCGTCGCCTCCAGATCGCGGATCGCATCGATCAGCATGTCGGGGGCGCCGCCCTTGCTGAAATAAGCCGCCGCCCCCGCCTCCAGCATGCGGTGGGCCATGTCCGCCTCCTCATGCATCGACAGGCCGATGATCCGGATTTCGGGGAACTCCGCGCTGATCACGCGCGTCGCCTCCACCCCGTCCATCTCGGGCATCGACACGTCCATCAGGATCACATCGGGCTTGAGTCGGCGCGCGCAGTCGACCGCCTCCAGTCCATTGCTCGCGCCGGCGATCACCTCGATGTCGTCTTCTTCCTCCAGCAGCGATTCCAGGCCGCTGCGCATCACCCGATGGTCGTCCACCAGCAGCACACGGATCATGCCGGGCTCCGCCGCGGCGCCGCTGGTTCCCTCGCGCGGCGGGGTCTCCTCCAGCATCACCGGATTGATCGCCTGCTGGGAACGGATCGCCGTCGATTCAAGGGGCACGCGCAGGATGATCCGCGTCCCTTTGCCCGGTTCGCTGTGGATCTCCATCTCGCCGTCCATCAGCCCGATCCGTTCGCGAATCGCGCACAGGCCGAACCCGCGATCCACATCGACGCCCATTGCGTTCGCCACGTTGAAGCCCTGCCCGCCGTCGGCCACCTCCAGCCGCCAGCCCTGTTCATCGTTCCCCGCCGAGATCCAGGCCTCCATCACGCCGGCGTGCTTGACCACATTGAAGAGCAACTCGCGCACCGACTGGAACAGGAACGAGCGGGTCAGATCCGAGAGCAGCGGCTCCTCGCCGGCCGTGACGCGCACGGCGAGGCCATGCTTCTCCTTGACGTGGCGCGCGAGCCACTTCAGCGCAGCGCAGAGCCCCGTCTCGTACAGGATCGAGGGGACCAGCTCATGCGACAGCGTCCGCGATTCCTGAATGCACTGGGCGAGGATCGCGTCGAGCTCGGCGGCCAGTTCCAGCAGCGCCGCGCGGCTCTCCAGCCGCGTCTTGATCAGGCTGGCGCTCAGCCGCGCCGCCACCAATGATTGCTGCAAGCCGTCATGCAGCACGCCGGCCAGCCGCCGCCGTTCGCGTTCCTCCGCTTCGGTCAACTGCAGGGTCACCGCCTGCAACTGCCGCGCGCGCTGTTCCGCCACCGCCGTCCGTTCCCGCACGCGCCGCTCCAGTTCCTCGGTCAGCGTCCGCAGTTCTTCCTCGGTCCGCTTGCGGGCCGTCACGTCCTGAAACACGCTGACCGCGCCGACGATGTTCTCGTCCTCGTCCAGCAGCGGGTCGATGTTCACTGAAACGAGCACCCGCACGCCGGTGGGCTGCTCGATGATCAGTTCCTTCTCGCGGAACGATTGCCCGCGGCGCACCGCCTGACTCATCGGGCACTCATCGCGCGACATCGGCGCCCCGTCCGGATAATACAGCCGGTGCGAGCCGCAGTAGAGTTCCTCGGAGCAGTTGAGCTTCGGCTCCCGGCCCCACAGCGACACCGCCCGCGTGTTGCAATACTGAAGCTGACCCTTCGCGTCGCAGGCGAAGACCGCCACCGGCAGCAGCGAGACCAACTGGCGGTAGCGCCGTTCGCTCTTACGCAGCGCCTCCAGGGTCTCGCGCCGCTCGGTGACGTCGAGCACCGTACCCGCCAGGCCGAGGAACGTCCCGTCCAGGGCGTAGCGCGGCCGGCCGCTATCGAGCATCCAGCGATAGTCGCCGGTCTCCGTGCGCAGGCGATATTCCACGCTGAAGGCCTGCTGGCGCGCGGTCGCCTGTTCGAGACGCGTCGCCACTTCCGCCCGATCGTCGCGATGAATCGCCTCCAGCCACCCGTTGCCGGACTCCTCGCCGGGTCGCACCCGCGCCAAGCCATGCCATTCGCGACCGAGATAGATCCGCGAGCCCTCGGCATCGGAGATCCACAGCGTCACCGGCACCGGGTCGGGCGCCGGCGTGCCGGCGGCATTGGCGTTCGGATCGACCCCGCGGGCGACCTCGGCCTCGCGCTGCTGCCGGTGGCGATTCAGTCTCATGCGGCCTGCGTCCCAGCGAGGGTTACAAAGAAGAATGCGGGAGGTGCGCGTGCGGTCTGGAGGGGATCGCAGCCCTCCGTAATGGGGTCTGCTTCGCCCATCATTTTGCCACGCGCCCGCAAGACGCGTCACGCACATTCAACCCCCGAAACAAGACTCGTCCCTCGACTCTCGCTCGAAAATTCGTCTCCGATTCCCGGGATCGCCTGGATCGGTTCTGCCGTCTCTACGGGACTCTGTTGCGATGGGGATCCCGGTTCCCGCCACTGACGTGGCGGGCTGAAGTCTCTCGTCCCTGACGGGACTGCCCTGTTGAAGGATCCGGCGAGGCCTGGAACGTTCGAATCGGTCACTCCCTCCCCATTTTCATCCCTCGTTGTGAACCGCAGCTTCGTGAGCAACTCGGAATTGTGATCGAAGAAGCATTCTGGCGTCTCTATGGGGCTGCCGGTGGGTCGGTTCGGCAAGCGACCGGCCGTCCGGCTCTCCTGGCAAGCCTGTTGGCAGATCGGGGAGGGTTGCGGTAAACTCGCAGTTTCCGCTCGCGCCCACCCCTGTCACCGATTGAGGAATCGCATGCTCCCCCTGGAAACGCTGATCGACGACGAACGCCGCCGGCTGGACGCCCCGCTCGCCCGCCGGGTGCTGGAGGCGGTCAAGCTGCTCAACCGCCTGTCGCTGGGTTCGGAACATTTGCGGCGGAATCTGGCCGAGCTGGGCGGCGCACGCACCAAAGAGGATCGTTCGCCGGTGACGGTCGCCGACCTGCTGCACCAGGGGCTGGTGCAGCAGTGGATCGCGCGGCTGTTTCCGGGCGACGGCCTGATCTGCGAGGAGCCGCGCTCGCTGCAGGAAGCCGTGATGCACGAGGCCCAGGCCGCGGCCGACCGGTTTTACGGCATGCCGCTCGAGGACCGGCTGCCCGACCTGCCCGAGCGCGCCGAGGTTACATGGATCCTCGATCCAATCGACGGCACCAAGGGTTACCTCGCCGGCCGCTACTACGCAATCGCGCTGGGGTTCTTCGTCGGCGATCAGCCATGGTTCGGCGCGATGGCCGTTCCGCCCGCGCCGGCGATGGACCTGCGGATCAGCCGACGGATCGGTTTCGCGATCAGCGGCGTGGGGGGCTGGGTGTGCGACATCGTCGAGGCCGAGAACCTGATGTGTCAGAAGCTGGAGCGCGCCGAGGCGACGCCGCGCGATCCAGTCCGGGTGGCCATGTCGCTCGAACACGGCAAGACGGATGAGCGGATCAAGCCTGCGGGGGAGGATGACCACGCGCGGATTGAGATCGTCAAGCTGGACAGTCAGGCGAAGTATCTTGCAGTGGCGCTGGGGGAGATCGACGCCTATCTGCGCGACCGGCGCGACGACGGCCAGTCCGACGTGGCGTGGGACCACATGCCGGGGGCGGTGATTGCCCGCGCGGCCGGCTGTTCGGTGACGCATTACGACGGCGGCGAGGTCCGGTTTGAGCCGCAGCGCGAGCTCAGCCTGAAGGGAGGCCTCGCATGCTATCGGGGCGGGAACCTCGGACCGGTCGGGAAGCTGGTCCAGCGGCTTGTGCAGCGATGAGCGCGGGTCGTGGATTGTGCCGGCTGATCGGGCTAAGCCTGCTGGCGGCATGGGCCGCTCCCGAGGCGAGATCGCAGCCGGCCCCCGCGCCGAACGACGAGCTGACGCGCGTGGACGACTATGCGTCGTCGGCGCTGCGGGATCTGTTCAGCAACATCCCCCATGGGTTTCCAAGGTTTGAAATCGAAGGCCGCGCGCGCGAGTCGCGCCTGCTGACCCATCTGCTCTGGTATCACTTCATCAATCGGCCGGGCAATGGCCGCGCGTTGTTCAACAAGGAGTATCTGACGCTGGCGGACATGTGGCTGGGAGAGGCCGCCGTTCCGCGCCAGCAGAACCAGCTTATTCAGGAAATCCACCGCGAAAACATCAGCGCGGTCAAGCTGGACGCCGAAGGCTACGTGCACTCGCACCAGCATTTCTCGCACGCGCATGAACACGGCTGGCCCTTTCCGATGTGGACGCAGGCCGAGGCGAATCCCGATGCGATCCGCGGCATCGCGGCGGGATGGCACTTCCAACGCCTGGAGGACAACGCTCCGGGCTGGGTCTGGGACTATCTGCGCTCGTGGGGCCACCCCGAATATTACGGCGAGGGGGCGGCCGCCTCGTTCGAGCTGGTCAATCTGGAATCACGCGGTATTGCGAACCAGCGCTGGCATCTGCGGGCAACGGGGCCGTCGCCCGCGCTGCTGACGCCGGCCGGCATGCCGATCGACGCGTTCAACGCGCCGTTCCTGCAGATCCGCTGGAAACGCAGCGGTGAGCCGCCCCACCACCGGCGGCCCTACGTTGAATGGCTGCGCGATGAGGACCAGGAATGGAGCCCGCAGCGGCGCGTCCATATCTACTTCGATCACGAAGAGCACGCCGAGGGGACGGACCTTGTCTTCTCAATGATCGAGATGTATCGCCATCCGCTGTGGCGCGGTCAGATCAAGCGGCTGCGTTTCTGCCTGGCGCCGGGCGAAACCGGCGTCGAGTTCGAAATTGATTCGATCTTCACCGTCTACGACACGCGCCACACGATCAACAATCCGATCTTCATCCTGGCCTGCTGGAACACGTTCCGCTGGACGGGGGATCTGGCCTTCCTGCGCGCGAACATCAATCGGATGCGGCTGGCGCTGCGCTATCAGCAGCACGCAATGAGCGCGCTTGAGCTGGGACACATCCGCAACCCGTGGGTCGGCCACGACGGTCTGGCCGGCTGGCAATTGGACTCGGAGGGGGGCAAGGATATCCAGTCAGGCCATGGCATCGGCAACAATTACTGGGACCTGATGCCGTTCGGCCGCGACGACCTGTATGCCACGTCGCAATACCATGCGGCGACGCTGGCGATGGCCGAGGTGGAGGAGGCGGTGCTGGATCACCCCGGCTGGGATCTGCCGCGCGGTCCGCTGGGGCTCGATCCGACGCTGTTGCGCCGGCATGCCGAAGAAGTGCGCCAGACGGCCAACGCGCTGTTCTGGAATCCGGAGACCGGCCGGTTCCACGCCGCCATCGACGCGGAGGGTAAGCCGCATGATTACGGCTTCACCTACCTGAACCTGGAGGCGATCTGGTATGGCCTGGCCAGCGAAGAGCACGCGGCGCAGATCATGAGCTGGATCAACGGCGACCGGTTCGTCGTCGGCGATACCTCGATGGGGAAGGACCTCTACGCCTGGGAATTCGCGCCGCGCACGACGACCCGCAGAAACCTGGAATGGTATGGCCCGACCTGGACCAATCCGGAGGAAATCGCCTGGGGCGATCAGGTGCAGGACGGCGGCGCCGTGCTGGGCTTCAGCTTCTTCGATCTCTGGGCGCGGCTGCGCGTGCTCGGGCCCGACAACGCCTGGAACCGCCTCGGCGAAATCATCGACTGGCAGGAACGCGTCTGGCGCCAGGGGGATTACCGCGATTACTACGCGGCGGCGGGTCGCGGCAAGCTGCAGGGCTGCGGCACGCCCGGCGGCCTGGGCATCGACTGCGAGTTTTATGAAAGCAGCCTGCTGCCGGCGATTGTGGTGTATGGGTTTCTGGGGCTTGATCCGCGCGCTGATTGTCTGGCGATCCACCCGCGCCTCCCCGGCGCGACGCCGGCAATGACCGTGCGCAACGTGCTTTACCACTGGACGCCGCTGGACATCACGGCGGGCGGCGACTCGATCGAGATCACGTTGAAGGAGACGCCGCTCGATCCGATTCAGATCCAGGTCCCGGAGGGTTACCGGCTGGCGGAGAGCGACGCGGCGGGCCCGCTCTTTCAAATCGCGAAGGCGGGCGCCTACCGCTTCGAGCGCTAGGGCAAGGCCGGCGACAGCCGCCCTGCCGGCGCCGCGCGGCGATCAGGACGCCTGCTTCACCCATTTGAGCGCGAGCTTCCTGCCCGAGCGGGCACATTCGCGAAGGTAGAGGTTGATCAGGTTCTGGTAGGGAACGCCGGTTTCCTGCGCCATGGCTTTGAAATACTCGATCACATCGGTGCCAAGTCGAAGTGTCACCTGCTTGCGGAAATGTATGGCGTAAGGGTTTCGCTTCGAGTTGGTGAAATCGTATTCTTTTCTCATGGTAGATCCTCGTACTGCTTGCGCTCAAGCGACGTAGCCTTGCGTGCCGAGATAATTCGGATTAGTCCGGCATCTTCTCGATAGACATGACAAACGACCAATATCCGCAGGCTCGTGCTCATTCCCAGTATGAGATACCGATCTTCATCATTGGAGTGATCCGGGTCGTACATCAACCGGCCTAATTCGTCGGCAAATACCGTGGAGGCCTCCTCAAAAGAGACTGCATGCTTTCTGGAGTTCAGTTCGGCTTTGGCAGGGTCCCAGGTAAACCGTATTGAACTCATATTGATATTGTATGGCTCTAATCATTATGACTCAAGAAGAAATGGTTCATCCGCCCGCCCCGCGTCTGCTTCCTGGAATGAGAGCCTGCAAAGCCGGCCTTTGAAATAAAGGTTTGTTCGACTGCCCTGCTTCAGGGAGACGATTGAGTTCTCACAAGTTCACTCCCGCCGAAAGCCATCTCGGTGTCTCCACCTTTCCCGCCTGCACGGGAGGGTGGGTTACATCGCGCCGTAGCCGGTCAGGACGACGTAGACCGTGCGGGCGAGGATTTTGAAATCGAGCAGCAGCGACCAGTTGTCGATGTACTCGAGGTCCAGTTTCATCCAGGTGTCGAAGGGGAGCAGATTGCGGCCGCTGACCTGCCAGATGCAGGTAAGGCCGGGCTTCATCGAAAGGCGGCGACGTTGCCAGCGGTCGTATTTCTCGATTTCCTGGGGGAGGGGAGGGCGCGGCCCGACGAGCGACATCTCGCCCCGCACGACGTTCCACAGTTGCGGCAGTTCATCGATCGAGAACTTGCGGAGGAACCGGCCGAGCGGCGTGATGCGCGGATCGTGACGCATCTTGAAAACGGGCCCCTGTTGCTCATTGAGCTGCTCCAGGGTTTCCCGTTCCATTTCGGCGTCCGAGCGCATCGAGCGGAATTTCCAGCAGGTGAAGAGCCGGCCGTTGAGGCCGACGCGCTGCTGGCTGAAGATGATCGGTTCGCCCTTGCGCGAGGTCAGCCGGATGGCGATGGCCGTCGCCAGCATCACGGGCGACGCCAGCACGAGCAGGATCACGGCGGCGATCCGGTCGAACGCATATTTGAAGAGGAGGGCGGGCCCGATCGGCTGCGTCGGCCAGTAGGAGAGGACCGGGGTTTCCTCAAAGCGGTCGATGACGGGGTGGGCGATGCGGGCGGAGAAGAAATTGAGCGGCAGGTGCGTGCGGACGCCCATCTCCTCGCAGATTTCGAGCAGCGGCCGCTGGCTGGCCAGCGGGGCGGACTCGGGCAGGAAAATGACTTCGTCGATCGGGGTGCGCCAGAGGACGGCGGGGGCGCGCTCCAGGTCGGCGAGGATTGGCCAGCCGAGCGTCGATTCCGGGACGCGATCGGGATCGAAGCCGGCGCCCTGGCAGTCGGGCCGGTCGGTGACGATGCCGACGATGTTGAGCCCCCAGATCGGGTGATGGGCGATCGTTTCGGCGAATTCGCTCAGCGCGGCGCCCGAACCGACGAGGATCACGCGGCGGTCGTGGAGGCCGCGCCGGCGCATCGCCATCAGGAAGCGCCGCAGCAGCCACGCCTTGCCGGTCAGCAGCGCGAAGGCAACCAGCGGGAAAAGGACCAGGATCGCGCGCGAGGTGTTGGCCGCTTCGGCCGGGCGCAGGCGCCAGCCGAGGAACTCGACCCCGCCGAACAGAAAGTCGATGCCCACCAGGATCAGCGCGGCCTCGAAGCATGATGTGGCGATGCGGCGCGCCTGTTCGGCCGTGCGGATCCGCAGGCGCAGATCGCGATAGGCGCCGTTGTAGGCCAGCACCAGCACGATGGCCAGCGGCCCGGCCGGCAACAGCCAGAGGTAATAGCCCAGCGTGGAGGGACTGACGAAGCCGGGGACGATGTAGATGCTGAGCAGGGCGCGCAGGGCATGGGCGATGAGGAAGGCCGCGGCGCCCAGCAGCAGGTCGAGCGCGATGTTGACCTGACGGAGGATGTACTGGCTTTCACGCAGCATGAGGGGAGGGGCGGGTCGCGCGCGCGACCGACTGACCGAGTCGGGACATCCGCCGGCGGGCCGGAAAGCGGCCGCCGGGCACGCCACCAATGTATGCCAGCGGCGGAAAGTGTGTCAAACCGGGCAAGGGGGGGCGGTACTCGGGAAGTCCGCAGGCGTTTACGGTTCGAGGATGGCGACCTCGGCCTGGAACGAGCGGCCGCCGACGGCGATCGTCATGCGCAGCGGTCGGCCGTTGTGGACGGCGGCCGCCGCCGGCTGGGGCTGGGGCG
>MVZB01000136.1 GCA_002068205.1 candidate division BRC1 bacterium ADurb.BinA292 | reverse complement strand
TGGCGGGGCCGACGAGACTTGAACTCGCGACCTCCGGAGTGACAGTCCGGCACTCTAACCAACTGAGCTACGACCCCGCATCCTGGCGGCGGCTTCCCATCGGCATGGAAGTCACCGCGCAACCAGTTCCATAGCTTGCTAAAAATGGGGTCGGCTCGTCAAGCTGCAAAAAAATCTCGCTCACCAACCCGCGGCTCCCATCGCGGGCCGGGGAATAAGAGGACTTCGCCCGCCGAGTCGTGCAGGATCCTGCTTTACGCGAGCCGCTCACAATCCGCTCAAAACCCGCTCACGACCGGGGCGTCTTTGTCCCTCCCGGAGGATTCGCCCGGCCCGCCAGTTCCCGTTGCCGCAGTGCGCGGTCCGCGAGCAGCCGCTCCAGCGCCTCGGCCAGCGCCGCCGCATCGCGCGCGGGAAACAGCAGCCCGGTCTCGCCGTCGATCACCGCCTCGGGATTCCCGCCGACGTTCGAGACGATCACCGGCCGGCCGGCGGCCATCGCCTCCAGGATCGCGTTGGAAAAGCCCTCCTCATGCGACGGGTGCACTACGATTTCGGCCAGCGCGAGCAGCGCGGGGATGTCGCTGCGCTCGCCGAGGAGCCGCACCTGCCCGCCCAGCTTCAGCTCGTCGATCAGCCGCTCCAGTTCAGCCCGCATCCCCTGGTCGCGGCCGGGCAGCAGCAGCAGCAGTTCCGGGCGCCGCGGCGCCAGCCGGGCGGCCGCGCGCAGCAGATCGTCGTGCCCCTTGTAGGGGTGCAGGTTCGCCACCGCGACGACGACCACCCGCCCCGGCTCGATCCCCAGCTCACGCCGCAGCGGCGCCGGGTCCGGCCGCTCGAACGCTTCAAGCAGCACCCCGTTATAAATGATCCGGACGATCTCCGGATTCAGCCGCTCGTGCGCCAGCGCATCGGCCTTGACCGCCTCTGAATTGGCGAACACCGCCGTCGTGTAGCGGTTGGCGAGGTTCTCAATCCACTGCAGCAGCGGGCGGCCGCGCTTATAGTGGCTCAACTGAAGCCGGCTCGTCACGATCACCGGCACGCGCGCCAGCCGCCCTGCCAGCACGCTCAGGTTGTTGGCCCAGTAAAGTTGCGCGTGCAGGATCCGCGGCCGGCGCCGCCGCAGGAAGCGGACGTAGCGCCCCAGCACGCGCGCCAGCGCGAGCCAGCAGCGCGGATTCCACTTGCGGAACCGCTGGTTCCAGCCCAGCTCGATCACCTCGCAGCCGGCGGCGCGCACGCCTTCGAGCAGCGGCCCGCCCCCCTGCAACAGAACCAGGCTCTGTTCGAACCGATCCGGCGGCAACCGGCGGATCAGCTCGGCCAGTTGCTTTTCGGCGCCGCCCAGCCGCAGCGTGCCGATGCAATGCACCACGCGGATCCGTTCCGGAGCTGAGGGGGTAGCGCGCACGTGTTGCTTCCGTGAACTCCGGCCGGGCGCGCCGCGCCGCGAGGGGCCGGGGCGCTGCCGGCGTTGGACTCAGGACGCCGCTTCGGCCACCGGCCGGACCGGGACGCCGTGTTCCGCCAGGTAGGCCTTGCATTGGCCGATGCTGTAGGCGCCGAAATGGAAAATCGAGGCGGCCAGCGCCGCATCGGCATGCCCGAGGGTGAAGGCTTCCAGGATATGGCGCAGGTTGCCCACGCCGCCCGACGCGATCACCGGGATCGAGACGGCCCGCGCCACCGCGGCGGTCAGCTCCAGGTCGTAGCCCTGCTGCGTGCCGTCGCAATCCATGCTGGTCAGCAGGATTTCCCCCGCGCCCAGCGCCTCGGCCTCGCGCGCCCAGGCGATCGCGTCGCGGCCGGTCGGCGTGCGGCCGCCGTGGATGAAGACCTCCCAGCCGGCCGCGGCGGTCTCCCCTCGGCGCCTGGCGTCGATCGCCACCACGATGCACTGCGAGCCGAACCGCGCGGCCGCCTCCGCCACGAGCGGGGGCCGCTGCACCGCCGGCGTGTTGAGCGACACCTTGTCCGCGCCGGCGCGCAGCATCGCATTGATGTTCTCCAGCGTGCGCAGCCCGCCGCCGACGGTCACCGGCATGAAGCACTGCTCCGCCGTCCGCCGCACGACGTCGATCATGATGTCGCGCCTTTCGTGCGAGGCGGTGATGTCCAGGAACACCAGTTCGTCGGCCCCCGCCCGGTCGTAGGCCGCGGCGCATTGGACCGGGTCGCCGGCGTCGACCAGGTTGACGAAGTTCACCCCCTTGACGACGCGGCCGTCCTTGATGTCCAGGCAGGGGATGATCCGTTTGGCGAGCACCGGCCGGGTCCCTTCTCGTGCGGGCTGCGTCTTCCGCCGGCGAGGGGGAAGACCGTGTTTGGCCCCGATTATACGGAAACCGCCGGCCCGGATGACAGCCGGAATCGTCCCTTGTCCCCCGTCCTCGTGAGCGCTTTCGCAGGTTTGCTCAGTTTTGTCCCTTCGCTATGAACCGCAGATTCATCAGCAACTCGTGATCGGCCCCGACGGCACTCCTCAGAATTCGGCTCCCGGCTCTCGTCTCTCGTCTTCGGCTCTCAAGAGCCATTTATCATTGCTCTCTCTGTTGTCATTCCTCTTCTTCTCCGCGCCTCGGCGTCTCGGCGTGAGACCCTTACGGGGTGTTTTGCGTGTGGTCGGTCGCATTGGGGGATTGAATGATCGAACCGACAAATCGGTTCGGGAATTTCGGCCGCGCCGACCGTGGGTTGCATTGGCCGCCGGGCGGCGCCCCCGCACCGGCTCCTCATTGGCGGAGACCCAGCGTATCGCCCCGGCCGGCACCTTGCGCGCCGCTCAATAACCCCGCCACTGCGCGACTCCGGTGCGCGAGACGAACTGGATGTCCACGTCGGCGTAGAGATAGCGCCGGCGGGGGCCGTCGCTGATGCGCGCGAAAACATACGTCGCGCGGTCGAGCGGCAGCGGCGCGGGGACCCACGTCGTGGCGTGCGCCACGAATTGCGGCCCCGCGGCGTCGTGCATCACGAAATCGAACGGCGGCAGCTCGTTGTCGTTATACGGATTGCGGTCGATATCGAGGCCGAAGTTGATGCTGACGCCGCTGTCGGCATCGAACACCACGTAGCGCACTTCGACCGGGACTCCCTCGATGATCTCGACCGGCCCCGGCCCGAGCCGCTGACCGTCGCGCCACAATTCAAGCCGCACCAGGTTGGGCCAGACCGCCTGACTCCAGTCGACGGCGACGCGGCCGCCGGCGCCCCCCAGGACCGGATCGGCGTGATAGCCGTCGATCGGGCGGTCGCCCCCCCCGCCGATCCCGCCGGGCGACTCGTAGGCATTGAACCACGCCATGCGTTCGGCGGCGCCCAGCTGCGCCTCGCCGTCGCCAACCGGCGTCGCCAGGTCGATCGTGCCGTGATACAGCAGGTGGGTGTTGCTGTGGGGGCCGGCGAAACCGGAGTAGCCGCCGGTCAGGTTGCTGAACAGCCGGTTGCAGGCGCCGGCCACGGACTCGCCCTGGGGATACGGCGCCTCCTGTTGATACAGATTCTCGGCGAAGAGAATATTGCCGAAGATCTGGGAGGGCGGATCGAGCACGGGGGGATCCGGCTGAAAGGGGTCGTTGGTCGTCAGCGGGTGCGAATCGAGCGAGGTGAGATGATCGACGATGATGCCGCGCTCGCCGAGCCGCCGCGCGAGGTCGGTCAAGAGCGGCGTGCCGCGGCTGTGGCCGATGAAATGCAGCGGCAGCTCGACCAGCGGCGGATAGGATGCCTGCCCCTCGGTCAACTGGTCGACGGCGGCGGCGGCCACCTGGTCCACGGCGACGCCGTTGTCGAGGTGATTGGCGACGTCGCTCCAGTCGAGCAGCACGAGCGCTTCGCCATGGACGGCGTCGCCCAACCCGCCCAGCCAGTTCTCGACGCGGGCGGTCGGATCGGGGAACCCGCTGACGATGATCTCGCCGTAGATGCGTTCGCCGTCCAGCCGCGCGTCGGCCACGGCGTCGCGCATCGCCTCCAGCCAGACGGGCCGCCCCTCGGTGCCGGGCGGTCGGGAACCGTGGGTGAAGAGCGTGACGCCCGCGGCGCCGGCGCCGCTCGCGCAAACCGAGAGCAGCATGGCCAGGGCGATTGCGCTACAATGCCGGCCTGAGGCGCGGGCTCCCGGCGCGGACGCGCACTTCGCCGATCCGGTGTGGTTCATCCTGGCACGACTCCAACGGCAAGTGGCGTCCTTTATACCCCGGAGCGGCGGCGCGGGCCAAGCCCGCGTTGCGGCGGCGACGCCGAATCCGCCGGGCATCCGACCGGCGCCTCGGGCGCACGGGATCGAATCGATGGAGTCAACGACCACCTCCGCCCCCTCCTCCCGGTCGGTTTTCGAACTGCTCGGCGTGCAGTATGAGCATCTGAAGCTGGCCGACGGCGCGGATCTGTATCTGACGCGCCACGGCCAGCTCTGGCGCGAGCAGCTCATGCCCGAGAACTGGTATGCCGAGGACTGGTTCCGCAAGCACCGCGTGCGGCTGCGCGGCACCAGCACGGTCTACCGCGTCCCGACGCGCCCGGCGGCGGGCCGACGCGGCCGCCCGCTGCAAATTGTCGTCAAATGGTCGCGCGTCGGCCAGGAAGTGCCGCTCGAGACGCGCGTCATCGAGGAGATGCTCAGCGCGGAATTCAACAGCCCGTTCGAGGAGTTCTCGCTGGTCGAGGAACTGCGCGCCAGCCGCCGCGGGGGCTGGCCCTGGCGCATGCTGACGCACCGCCCGCTCGCAATCTACGTCCCCCCCGAGAAGCTGCAGCTCTGGCAGACCGGCCGCTCGCGCTACAAGATCGAGCGCAAACTGCTGCGCCACCCCGGCGTGGAGATCGACATCCTGCGCGATTACATCATGGTCTACGAGTGGATCCGCGGCATCGATGCGGCCGAGGTCTTCCAGCAACTGCGCAAGCCGACCGAGGAGCTGCATGCGCTGACCCACCGCGTCCGCGGCGAACTGGCGGCCAAGGGGTTCGTGGTGGCCGACATGAAGCCGGCGCACATCATCGTGCGCAAGCGCAACGACGGCTCGCTCGCCAGCCGGCGCGGGCAGGTCGTCTATGCGCTGGTCGATTTCGAGTTGCTGGGCCGCACGCCGGAATACGAAGAGGAGCGCCGCCGGATCCGCCGCGCGGAGTATCATCTGTTCCAGGAACGGCGCTTCTCCGGGCCGGACGTGCCGCCGCTGCCGGCGCATCTGTGGCCGGTGACGATCTTCGGCGTCGATTATGTCTATGGCGTCGTCGAGAGCACGGGGGGGCGGCTGTGGGTTGTCGGCCACGACGCGCGGCTCTACGACTACTTCCAGCCCGAACGCTGGCGCAAGACGCCGTGCGTGCAGCTCTCCAGTCGCCACCAGGTGTTCTACACGCGCACGAAGGATCACATCAATCTGGTCTGGAAAACATCGCGCGTCGGCGAGAAGCCCGATCTGGAGATTCCCGAAGCCGCCGCGCTGGCCGAACAGGGTTACAACAGCCCGTTCGAGGAGTTTGCGATCGCGCTGGAGTTGGAGCGGCTCGGCGTGCCGGTGACGCAGCCGCGCGCGATCTACAAGACCGGCTCCACCTCCGCCAACCCCGACTATCTGGCCGACCGCCGCCGGTTCGACTCCCACGCCGCGCTGCGGACGCCCGACGGCGAGCCGATCCTCCGCCCGGATCACGACTACATCAAGGTGTGGGGCTTCTGGAACGGACCGGAGGAAGTTCCGGCGGACCTGACCGACATTCACCGCCATGCGCTCAATGCCGATCAGGCCGTGCGCGAGGGGCGGCTGAAACCGGCGCAGGTGCACGAGATGGTCGAGTGGATGAAGGAGCGACTGGCGGCCGCGGGCTACGGCACGCCGTGGCTGGCATCGCACCACCTGCTGCTGTCGCGCGACGCGCGGGGCCGGTTCCATCGCGACATCCACGGCCGGATCGAATGCCGGCTGTGCAACTTTGAATTCGTGCGGAAAATCTAAGGTTGATCGCCCTCGGCGATGCGCGCGCCGCCGCGTTTGGGGCGCAGCACCAGCGCCTCGGCCGTGAACTTCGCCCCCTCGGTCTCCGCCCGCATCGCCTCGGCGACGCGCTCGGCCGTTTCCTGGCCCAGGCAGAACGCGCCGATGGCCGGCCCCGAGCCGCTGATGAACGTGGCGCAGGCGCCCGCCGCCCGCGCCGACCGCCGGATCCGCTTGTCGCGCTTGATCATTTTCCCTCGCACCGGCTCATGCAGCCGGTCCTCCATGACGCGGCCGAGCATCTCGCCATCGCCCGCCACCAGCGCGTGAATGACGAACGGGACGCGCGAGAGATTGAAGGCCGCATCCGCCAGCGGGACGCGGCTGGGGAGCGCGCCGCGCGCCGCGGTGGTCTCGACGACGTAATCCGGGATCAGAAACGCCAGGCGCCACGCTTCGGCGACCTGATAGACATGGGTCAGCGGGCCGGCATCGGTCGCCGTTGAAACCGTCAGCCCCCCCAGCAGCGAGGACGTGACGTTGTCGGGATGCCCCTCCACCCGGACGAGCGGCTCGATCAGTTCTTCATAGGTAAACGGCAAACCGAGCAGGGCATTGGCCGCCAGCGCGCCGGCGACGGCCCCCCCGGCGGACGAACCCAGGCCGACGCCCAGCGGCACGTCGCCGTCGACCGTGACGCTGACGGCGGGCAGGTCGGCGCCGGCCATTTCCCCCACGGCCGCATACGCCCGCACGAACGGATTGTCCTCGGCGGGGATCCCGGCGCAGCGGCCGCGGCCGGTCACCGCGCTGCGCGCCCCCGGCCGGCGATTCACCTGCACCGTGAAGTCGTTATACAGATTCAGCGCCAGACCCAGACAGTCATAGCCCGGCCCGAGATTGCTGGTGGATGCGGGTACTCGAATAATGAGGTCGCCTGTGGCGGCCATGCGCTCAGCCTTTCCATCCCCCTCAGAATTCGCCCCTCGTCCTCGTCCTCGTGATGGCGCGTCTACTCCATCCGCGTGAAATTCCTCAGCATCTGAAGCCCGAGGCTCTGGCTCTTTTCGGGGTGGAACTGGGTCGCCTGCACATGATCGCGCCACAGGACCGAGGGGAATTCGCCCGCGTAATCGGTCACCCCCGCGACCGCGCCGCCGGCGCCGTTGGCCGGCGCGACGTAAAATGAGTGAACAAAGTAGAACCACGATTCATCTGGAATGCCGGCGAACAGCGGGGCCTGGCGCACCTGACGCACCGTGTTCCAGCCCATCTGCGGAACCTTGAGATCGGTTCGGAACCGCCGCACGGTGCCCGGGATCAGCCCCAGGCCGGCGACGCCCGGCGATTCCTCGCTCGTCTCGAGCAGGAGTTGCATCCCCAGACAGACGCCGAGCAGCGGCACGCCGGCCGCCACCCGGTCGAGCAGCGGCTCCACCAGCCGGCGCCGCTCCAGCTCGCGCATCGCGTCGCCGAACGCCCCCACGCCGGGCAGGATCAGCCGGCGCGCCTCGCGGACGCGCGCCGGGTCATCGGTGATTTCCGCCGCGCATTCCAGGTGCTCCAGCGCCTTGCTGACGCTGTGCAGGTTGCCCATGCCATAGTCGATGATCGTGACGCGGGGGGGCATGCGGTGGGGCGATCCCGGTCGAAGCGGAGGTCGGCGGCGCCGCGGCGGACGACGCACGCTTCCACCATAGCATGCCGCGGAGGGCAGTTAAAGGCCGGCGCGTGAGCGGAGTCGGCGAGGTCTCGTCTTGAGGAATAGAGGGAGTTTCGCGAGCCGAGGACGAGTGACGGGAGCCGAGAGCCGGAGCTTGAGCGGCCCTTTGGGGGCGCTCACGAGGACGAGGACGAGAGACGGATTTTCGCGCGAGGACGGCGCCTCTTTTCGTTCTTTCGGATCTTAACCTCCTTGCTTTAATTTGACCCGAATATTCCGTTGACGAATTATCCGCCCAAGGCGAAAATGGTGATGTCTCCCTCTCCAATGATCCGACCGCGGCCCGGCTTCGCCGCCGCACCCTCATCCCTTCACCTCGGTTCCGCGCGCATTGCCCCCTCGCGCGCCATGGAGGATTATCATGCGTTTCACACCTGGTTCTTCCGCCCGCCGGCGCGTCCGCGGGCCCCTGTTCGTCCTGACCCTGGCCCTGCTGCTCCCCTGCGCGACCCCCCGCGCCGAAATCGTCAAGATGGTCAGTCTGCTGACCGGGGCGCAGGACGGCGTCGTCAGCGACGCCCTCGGCGTCGGTCATTACACGATCGACACCGACGCCAACACCCTGGATTACGAGATCCGCTTCGGCGGCTTGAGTTCGTCGGAAACCGCCGCCCACTTCCACGGACCGGCCGACCCGGGCGTCGATGCCGGCCCGATCCATACCCTCGCTCTCGGCGCGGTCAAAACCGGCACCTGGAACTACGACGAGGGCCAGGAGGCCGATATCCTGGGCGGCCGGGTCTATGTCAACGTCCACTCGAGCAACCATGCGCCGGGCGAGATCCGCGGCCAGGTGGTGGACATGGTCGCCCTGCTCGACGCCGCGCAGGAGGACAACCCCTCCAATACCTCGACCGCGTCGGGCGTCGGGCTGTTCATGATCGACCGCGATGCAAACACGCTGGACTACTACATCCTCTTCGACGGGCTCGTCGCCGCGGAGTCGGCGGCGCACATC
>MVZB01000135.1 GCA_002068205.1 candidate division BRC1 bacterium ADurb.BinA292 | reverse complement strand
ACAGAAACGACACCGCCGATGGAACGGCGACGCCCCCGCGCCGCCGCTCACAGGTAAGGGTGAAATGGTGCGGTAAGAGCGCACCGGCGCCGTGGCGACACGGCGGCCGAGGTAAACCCCATCCGGTGCAAGGCCAAATAGGGAGGGATGCGGCGGCCCGCCGCGCTCGACCTCCGGGTAGGCTGCTTGAGCCCCGGGGCGACCCGCGGGCCTGGAGGAATGATCGCCGCGCGCAGCGCCTACGCTTCGGCCCGGCGCTGCGCGCACAGAACTCGGCTTACATACCCACTCCGCCAAGTTTCCCGCCCTCCACCCCCATGAACAATCAGCCGGCCAGCAGTAATCGAATTCGTCCCAGCGGGTGAAGGGGTACTCGCCAAGGCCAACCCGGTCGGCTGTCCCCTCGGGGCGATATTCAATCACGACCTTTTCAGGCTTATCCCATGTGCCGCCGCCCGCGATCACCAGCGTCGTGACGGACGCCACCACGGGGGGGGTGGCTGAATCGACGACGTGCAACTTCAATGGCACAACCAGCAGGGGGTCAAGCGGATCATTGGTCTCGAAGCGTGTCCACTAAAACGCGCCGTCGCGACGAAGGCCGCCTGCGCGCGATACGGCGCAATCAGTGCATTATATCCCGCGCCTGTCGGCCGTGGCGCAGGCCGAGGAGGTCGCCTCCAACCAGCCGGTGCAGGTCTTTCAGCCCCTCGCTGGGGACCACGCCAATCCAAGCGCGGCCGGCTCCGCGGCTTGGATTTTGAATTTTGTTGAACGGGACTCGGAGACGGTGGAAGCGAAGCAAGCGTAAGGTAAGGACGCGCAATGCCAGGAATTCCGCCTGGCGCGCCCGGCAGGGCTCGAACCTGCAACCCACAGATCCGAAGTCTGTAGCTCTGTCCAATTGAGCTACGGGCGCGACTCCGGTACCGGCTTTCATCCGGGACAGACACCTATTCCGCCTGGCGCGCCCGGCAGGGCTCGAACCTGCAACCCCCGGCTTAGAAGGCCGGTGCTCTATCCAGTTGAGCTACGGGCGCGCGCGGCCAGGACCGCGTACCAGCGTGCGTCAACCCGGTCGCCCGGTCAACCCCCGAGATGTCCCGGCTCGCCCGTATCGCGTTTCCGGACGACGCGGCATTGCATGCGCCAACGCGACGGCCGTCCGTGCGACGGCGCGCCAGATTCGCACGCCCGGTTTCTTCTGACCCGCCTTGACGCGGCGCTGCTGGTACGAGTTGCTCATAAATCGAGGGTTCACAACGAGGGCTGAAAATGGGGGGCCAAACGGCCGATTCGAACGGCCCAGGCCTTGCCGGATCCTTCAATCGGGCAGTCCCCGTCAGGGACGGCAGACTTCAGCCCGCTACGTCAGTGGCGGGAACCGGGATCCCCATCGCGACCGAGTCCCGGAGGGACGGCAGAACCGATTCAATGGATCCCCAGGGCCTAATTTTCGGAGGACTCCCGCCGTCGCTCCGCTTCCAGTGCTTCCAGGACCAGTCGGCAAGAGCGGCACGCATCGGCGAGACAGAAATTGTCGGTGCAATTCCGGGCCAGCTCTTCCTCCGAGCCAAATTGGGCCAGAGCCTTTTCATAATCTTCTTCATCCAATCCAAGCGCTTCCTCTTCCAGATAGTGGCACTTGACCGTCCCGTAGTCCGTCGCTTCCCAATAGGGGCAGTTCCGCTCCTTATGCTTCTCGACCCAGAGAACAAATACGCGGCATTCAACGATTCGCCGTCCTTCAGACAGGCAGCCAATTCCGGATCGTTATCTTCCCCACCGGGGATATGGGACTCGTAGCAGTAATCCCCCTGGGGGATTTGATCGATGGGCTTGCCCCGAACCTTTTTGAGCCTGGCGGCCAGACGGGCTGCGAACGCCTCACGATCCATGCGCATTCCTCCGGGATGATCTGGGACCGGCGACGCCGAATTCAGACCATGGCTACCCTCCAGGATATGCTGCCAATTCATTTTTTCAATAATACCGTCATTAGCAGCAAGGATTCCACATCAAAGTTTGCCATGCCGCCCCGGCCAGACGGCTAGGCACGGCCGGTGGGATATGCTATGACTTCCATGACCAATCTCTCGCAGGTGAACGGCATGCGGATCCTGGTGCTCGATGGCTACACGCTCAACCCGGGCGACAACCCGTGGGACCCGGTCGCCGCGCTGGGCGACCTCGAAATCCACGACCACACCCCGCCGGAGCAGATCGTCGAGCGCGCGCGCGGCGCCCAGATCATCCTCACCAACAAGGCCCCGCTCAGCGCCGAGACGATCGCGCAACTGGACGCCCTGCGCCTGATCTGCGTCACCGCCACCGGCTACAACGTCGTCGACGGGGCGGCCGCCCGGCGCCGCGGCATCCCCGTCTGCAACGTGCCGGTCTACGGCACCGACTCGGTGGCGCAGTTCGTCCTCGCGCTGATCCTGAACCATTGCCACCAGATCGCGCGCCACGACGCCGCCGTCCATGCCGGCGAATGGAGCCGCTCGCCGCACTTCTGCTTCTGGCTGACCCCGCAGCTCGAACTGGCGGGCAAGACCATCGGCATCGTCGGCTTCGGCCGGATCGGCCGGCGCGTCGGCGAGCTGGCCCACGCCTTCGGCCTGCGCGTCCTGGCCTGCAGCCCCTCGCCCGGCCCGGAAGTCGCCTACCCGGTCCGCCGCGTCGCGCTGGCGGAGCTCTTCAGCCAGGCCGACTTCGTCACGCTGCATTGCCCGCAGACCCCCGCCACCACCGGCATGGTCGACCGCGCGCTGCTCGCCCGGATGAAGCCGGGCGCCTACCTGGTCAACACCGCGCGCGGCGGCCTGATCAACGAGGCCGACCTGGCGGCGGCGCTTGCGGCGGGGCGGCTCGCCGGCGCCGCGCTCGATGTCGTGTCGACCGAGCCGATCGCCCCGGATAACCCGCTGCTGCGTGCGCCCAACCTGGTCATCACGCCGCACATGGCGTGGGCGTCGCTCGAGGCCCGCCGCCGCCTGATGCGGACGACCGCGGAGAACATCGCCGCCTTCCTGCGCGGCGCGCCGATCAACGTCGTCAACTGACCGGCGACGCAAACGGGACGCAAGGACCGGAGCCGAATCCTCACCCGCGGGATGCCAGATGGAACCCCGGAAACCAACCTCCCGCCAACTTGACCTGCTGATCGCCCTCGGCCTCTCCGCCGCCTACCTGATCGCGACCTTCCCCTGGATCTACCACGACGGCTTCGCCGAGCATGACTGCTACGTCATGGGCGCCGGGGTCGTGCAGGCGACATGGCAGGGAACGGGACTCCTCGAACCGATGCTGTACTTTCCGGTCAGCCAGCCGTTGTACTATCTGCTATTTCTGAACTGGCCAGGCCCTGTCGCGGAAAATCTGAACGGGCTCATCCCGTTAATGAACCGGCTATCGTGGCTTGCGATGGGCGTCGGCGTCGGTCTGCTCTACGGCATTATCCGGCGTGTCGCCCCGCCGGCATGGGCAGGCATCGGTGTCGTGGCGGCCTTCACAACTCCGACCCTGTTCGAGATGGGAACCTATGGCCATCCTTCCAGCTTGGCCCTGCATGCGTCCTTTCTGTCCCTTGCGTCCCTGATGTCCCTTATCTCTCTTCTGATCTGAAGCACCAATTCTCCCACGAAAGCCCCGAACGCCCCCTCAGTCCACGCCCCACATTCTGCCGCCGCGCCGGCTGCGGACGAGCAGATAAATAAAGAACGGCCCGCCCAGCAGCGACGTGATGATCCCCACCGGCAGTTCCGTCGGCGCGATGATCGTCCGCGCCACCGTATCGCACAGCACGAGGAACCCGCCCCCGGCCAGCAGCGACGCCGGCAGCAGCAGGCGGTGATCGGGCCCCGTCAGCCGCCGCGCCGTGTGCGGCACAATCAGGCCGACGAAGCCGATCAGCCCCGCCACCGCCACGACCGACGCCACCGCCAGCGAGCCGAAGACAAACACCAGCGCCTGCAGCCGGGCGACGTTCACCCCCCGGCTCTGCGCCAGTTCCTCCCCCAGCCCCAACTGGTCGAGCGCGCGCGCCAGCCCCAGTTGCACGCCCAGCCCGACCGCCAGGAACGGCAGCACCGAGCGCACTTCGCCGTAGCCCGTCACGCTCAGGCCCCCCATCAGCCAGCGGTCCATGTTGACGACGATATGCGGCGAGGCGAAGTAGCGCACGGCCAGAATCAGCGACGAGAAGATCATCCCCAGCGTCACCCCCGCCAGCAGCAGTTCCATCGTCGAGATCCGCCCCCCCGTGCGGGCCAGGCCGTAAATCAGCGCCATCGCGCCCAGCGAGCCGGCGAACGACAGGCATTGCACATAATTGAACGGTCCCAGCTCGAACGCGATCCACGGCAGGTAGGCCGGCAGGAAGAACGCCAGCACCGCGCCGAACGACCCGCCGCTGGCCACCCCGAGCGTGTAGGGCGTCGCCAGCGGATTGCGCAGCAACGCCTGAAACACCGCCCCGGTGACGGCGAGCGCCCCCCCCGTCAGAAACGCCAGCAGGATCCGCGGCAGCCGCAGATGCAGCAGAATGTCGACTTCATACGGCCGGACCGCGGCCCCGCGCGTCTCCCACCACTGGCTCAGCGCGCGCGGCACGTTGACCGGTTCGGCCCCGAACATCGGCGCCGCCAGCATCGCCGCCAGCGCGAAGAGCGCATAGCCGGCCAGCACCAGCAGAAACCGGCGCGCCGTCAGCAGGGCCATCGGCGATCCTCCCGCTCCTCCTCGCGGTTGCCCAGCAGCACGACCATCGGCGATCCCGTCACCGGGTTGCGGTCGACGATCAGCTCCGTTTCGTAAACCTTGCGCAGCACGGCTTCGCGCATCACCGCTTCGGGCGCGCCCTCCGCCTCGACTTTCCCCTCGAACATCATCACCAGCCGGTCGCAGTAGTGCGCCGCCAGGTTCAGGTCGTGCGTGATGACCAGCACGCCCAGCCCGCGCCGCGCCAGCCGGCGGATGTGCTGGAAGACCTCGACCTGGTGATGGATGTCGAGCATCGACGTCGGCTCGTCCAGCATCAGGAACGGGGCCTCCTGGGCCAGCACCGACGCCAGCAGCACGCGCTGGCGCTCGCCGCCGCTCAGGTCCTCGATCTGCCGCCGCGCGAAGGCCAGCGTCCGCGTCTCGTCCATCACGCGGCGGATCACCGCATGATCCCGCGCATCGAGCAGCCCCAGCCCGCGTTGATGCGGATAGCGCCCTTGCGCCACCACCTCCTCGGCCGTCAGGCGGAACGACGACCGGACGTTCTGCGGCAGGTAGCCGATCTGGCGGGCCAGCTCCAGCCGGCCGATCTTGCTGAGCGGGCGCCCGCCCAGCGTAACCTGGCCGCGGCTGGGCGCGGCCTGACCCGCCAGCAGCCGGATCAGCGTCGTCTTGCCCGTGCCGTTCGGCCCGACCAGCCCCACCAGTTCCCCCGCTCGAAACGTCAGCTCCACGCCCCGCAGCACCCACCAGTTGGGCTGGAACTGATGCCACAGATCATGCGCAACGAGCGCTTCCGCCGCCGGGGATTGCGCCGCCGGCGGCGGAGTGGAAGGAGCGGGGCTGGGGGACGGGGTGGTCATGCGCGATCGGCGCGACCCGCCCGATCGGCGCGGGCCGGCGGCCGGGACGATCTTTCCAAGGACCCATCAAAAAGGAAAGGGGAAAGGCCAGATGACGGCAGCGACGCCGCCGAAGTCCCGAATGCGAACCGAACCCGGCGGCAGCGCACCCGACGCCACCGTGCGTTTGCCGGCATTGCCGGGGGGCATCCAGCGGAGGCTCCCCCCACGCAAACGCCCCGGCTCAGTCGAAATCGGGTCCGCGCCGCGGCAGCAGCGACTGATCCGGTTCGATGTCTTCGGGATTGGGGATCGACGGCAGCGTCACGCCGGCCGGCAGGTCGCGCACCATCGGCGGAAATCCGGTGATCGTGTCGAAAACGATCCGCCGCCCCAGCGCCTGGAACAGCGCGCGGCGCCGGTCCGGCTCGGGTTCAAAATCGCTCGACCGCACGTCGATGTTGAACTTGCTCGAGATCCGGATCGGTTTCAGCACGGCCAGCGGTTCATCCTCGAACGGCTCGTAAAGCCCGACGTTGACCACCATCGTGATTTTTTCATCCTCGGTGATCTTGTCGCCCGACGAGCCGCCCGCCTTGCTCAGCCATTCGGTGATCTTCGCCTTGAGCACGAGGTCCGCGTCGCGTTCGGGCACGACGTCCAGCCGCCCGTCGCGCAGAAACTCCTCCTGGGTCATCTTCGTCGCCAGCTGTTCGATCCCGGGCTCGAACGTCTCGTTCTCGAACATCGGCACGTAGATCCCGCGCACCCAGGAGGGCAGCGTCCGCACCGGCGCGACGCGCTCGCACCCCGCCACCGGCAGCAGACCAAGCGCGAGGAGCCACAGCGCGATGCGCCGCGGGCCGGCAGGGAAGGGGCTCATTGCATGCTCCGCATGTCGATATGGGTCGTCCCGCGCGGAATCGCCTTGCGCACGTCGAACAGGTCCTCGTCCAGCCGTTGGTCCAGTTCGATCTCGCGCATCGTCACGTTCATCTCCGCGTCGTTGTAGTCAACGTACCAGACCTTTTCGGGCAACATCCGGTCTTTGTCAATAGTTACCTTGAGCTCGCGGAACGGGGTTGCCTCCTCGAACGCCGGGCGCGGCCGGACGGCGAACAGCGCCTTGCTTTCCGCCGCCTCCAGGCCCAGTTCGGTCCGCAGCGCGGGGTCGTCCGCCGAGGACCGGATCGCGTAGCGCTGGGCCAGCTCGTCCACCTTCAGGCCGAATCCGATCAGCAGCCAGTGCAGCGAGGCGTTGCGGTCGGCTTCGCTTTCGAACGTCAGATACTCGACCTGCTCCAGTTCCGGGACATACTGATAGTAGGTATCGTCGACGACCATGACGGTCATCGGCCGCGGGTCGGCGTAGTTCGCGCGGAACCGGTCGGGCTTGTCAAACCACAGTTCACCTTGCGATTCGATCCGGTCCTCGAAGATCGGATCGATCCGCACCTGGTCGAACGTCACGTGGATCGTGTCGATCTCGCGGTGAAAGGTCTCCAGCTCGCGCAGCAGTTCCAGCGTCGCGCTGGTGATTTCGGCGCCCTCCGTCGGCTCGACGATCGGCGCGCCGGCCTCATCGCTCAGCCCCGCCTCGCCAAAATCGGGCAGCGCCGCCTCTTCCGGTTCCAGATCCTCGCCCGGATCGCGATTGGGCTGCTGACCCGGCAGCGAATCGGGCAGACTCAGGCTCAACCATCCGGCCAGCAAAATGCAAAGTAACCAGCGGGTTCGGTTCACGTTCAGGGCTCCTTCGGCGGTTCCGCCCGTGCGAGCGTTGCGCCTCAGCAATTTCGCAGAACGGACGCCGACCGTCCATTCTTTCCTGACAGGACCGCCCGCGGCGGTCATTTGTTCCCGCCCTGCCGCCCGGGCACGAGCGGGATCGGTTTCGCAATCGGTCTCGCTATCGCCCGCCAGCCTCCCGGTAAGATTGAGGCGATTAGGCTTATGAGTGGCACAGGAACCTGCGGTTCACAACGAGGGATGAAAATGGGGCTGAACGATCCAGGCCTTGCCGGATCTAACAGCAGGGCAGTCCCGTCAGGGACGGCAGATTTCAGCCCGCACCGTCAGTGGCGGGAACCGGGATACCCATCGCGACAGAGTCCCGTAGGGGGGCGGCAGAACCGATCCCAGCGATCCCGCGAATAGCGGACGAATTTTCCAGTGAGACCCTCGCTTACTGGGCCGCCAGCCCTTCCAGCCGCAGCTCCATCAGTTGCACGCTGGTCGGCACGCCCGCGGACGACAGGCCGTCGGCCAGCCGCGAGAGAACGACCCCCATGCCGGTGACCCGGGCCAGATCCGCTGCGACCGCTGCGCCCGGGCCCAGCGGCACTTCCCCCCCGTCATCGAGCCGATTCATGTTTTGCTCGGCGTCGGCCGACACGCGTTCCCAGTCCAGCTCGGCCAGGTTGAACGACGGACCGTCCCCGGCGCCGCCGGGCCGGTCGAGCGCCGGCAGATCCGCGTCGTTGCGGATCCAGACCGAACCGTCCAACTGAAGCAGAATGCGGAAGCGCGGATCGCCGGCCCGGAAGTTCCAGCGCGCGACGAGCCGTCCGGCGCGCACGTCGACGATCGCCGGCCCGGCGGGATCGGAAGAGAAAACGGTATAGACATAGGAGCCGGTGTCGGCGGTATAGGGCGAGGGGAAGTCGGCGGCGGCCGGCCGGCTGTGCGAGACGAAATCCAGGAACCCGCGGTTCAACATGGGATCGCGCTCGGCCGCCAGCAGCGCGCCATGGAAAATCGCCAGGTGATGGCTGTTGCCGCGCGACGCGGCGGTCGAGCGGGCGCTGCAGTAGCCGCCCCAGACCCGGCCCGACTGGCCGCGCAGCGGACGCTCGGCAAGCGGGCCGTGGTGATCGACGCCGTCGATCACGAGCGCCGGCCGGCCGGCCAGGTCGCGCGTCGGGTTGAGCAGATTGGGCTGCGGCGGCAGGTGGGCGAAATCGGTATAGCCGCCGGCGTCGCGCGTGAACGCGGGCCGCCCGGGCCGGGGGCATTGTCGCCGCGCGTCGCCGGCGTGTCCGACCCCCAGAGCTCGACGATCGCCGCCGGCGCGGCGGG
>MVZB01000134.1 GCA_002068205.1 candidate division BRC1 bacterium ADurb.BinA292 | reverse complement strand
GGGGGGGCGGGGGCTGGCGAACGTCGGCTCATCGCGGGCGGGAGTCGCCTCCTAGAGGAATTTCATCTGGCCGAGCGGCCAATAGCGGAAGAAAGCCCGCCCCTTGAGGTTGGCCAGCGGGACGCCGCCCCAGTAGCGGCTGTCGCGGCTGCTGTTGGTATTATCGCCCAAAACGAAGCATTCTCCCAGTGGAACCCGAATCTGTTCGATTTCGACGGCGCCCGGTCCCGATTCGCGGTAGGTGATGTTCTTCTGCTGCGCGAATTCAGGGTCATCAGGCAGGCGGGTCTGATAGCCGTGGGATTTGAAGAACGGGGGGTCTTCGATGACCGAGCCGTTCTTCATCAGGTGACCCTCGCGATCGAACGTGAGCCGTTCGCCGGGCAGGCCGGCGACCCGTTTGATGTAGATCGGCTTGTCGGGGGTCCAGATCGACCGGGGGACCTTGAAGACGGCGATCTCGCCGCGCCGGGGATTGCGAAACCAGTAGGCCAGCTTGTTGACGAGGATCCGGTCGTGCTGCTGGCGGATGTAGCCCTCGGCCTCCCACTGGCGCAGGTCGGCGGGCGAAACGTGCACCTCGCCCTGGGCGACCAACCGCCGCCCGTCATGGAGGAAGAGGAGCGGGCGCTGGATCTCGCGAATGACGACCAGATCGTTCAGGCCATCGCGGTTGTAGTCGAGCATCGCGACGCTGCCGCCGATGAGCGTGGGGGTCATCGAGCCGGTAGGGATCTTGAACAGCTCGAGCATGAAGACGCGGATGAACATCGCCAGGACGAAGGCGACCACGAGGGCGTCGCCCCACTCGCGCAGGATCGCCAGCACCCCCTGCTCGGACTCGGCGGGGGGCGTCGCGGCGGGGTCGGCCGCCGGCGGGGGCGATTCCCGGGGCGGCGTGTAGACGGAAAACGGTTCGGGCATGGGAGGCGGCCGGCGGCCCTATTGGTTGACGTAGGTGCGGTTGTAGTAATAGGCCGCCCGCTGAGCGAGGGTGCGGATTGCCTCGTTGGAGCTTTCCCGGTAGGTGTCGCGCAGCTCGAGGAAGTATTCCTGCGCGCGGGCGTAGTTCTCCCGCATGATCTGGATCAAGCCCTTATCGTAGAGCGTCTTGGCCTGGATGAATTCATGCTCGGGGTATTCGGCGGCCAGATCGTCGAGCTGGCGCATGACGCGTTCGAGTTGATCGGCGCCGACCTTGACGCGCACGTCGTCCAGCCCGGCATCCATTTCGATGACGTTGAGAATCGCCAGCGGCGTGTAGACGCGGTCGGCCGGGAAGTATTCTTCCACTTTCTGGTAAGTCTGGCGGATGACTTCGCGGTTGCGGTTGAAACGGGCGCGGTCCTTCTCGGCATCGGTCAGCGCGAGATTGAGCGAGGCGCGATAATTCTCGGCGTATTTGAACTGGGCCGCCGCCGATTCCTGGATCGGGACATTGGCCACGGGCGCCGGGCTGCGGACGCACGCCGCGGCCAGCAGCGCGGCGCCGGCGATGGCGGCGATGGCGAAAGCGCGTGACAACATCTCTTTTCCCCGCCAAAGAGGCTGATCCGGGGGTGCAGCGGGCGGTTTGCGTGCCTCGGCGCCCCTTGCCATGGTCCCCCGACGCGGTGGGATGGTCAAATCCAAAAGTCGGCGGTGTCAACGCAGAGCAACAATGTCCTGTTGCTCCAGGGATGCTCGGGGGCGGGTTGGCGGGTATAGTGGGGGGAGAGGGTGTACGGTGAGCGAGGACGGATTTTGCGAGAGCCGAGGACGAGGGACGAATACTGAGGGGGGGGGACCTTCAGCAACGGAGGGGATCGAAATGTCGAAGCGCGCGGCGGCTGGCAAAGCGTCCAGGATGGAGAAGGGCGGAACGACGGTCTACACCGTCGGGCATTCGACGCAGAGCCTGGAGGAGTTTGTCCGGCTCCTGCGCGCGCATGGGGTCCGGCGCGTCGTCGACATCCGGACCGTTCCGCGCTCGCGGCATAATCCGCAGTTCAACCGCGAAACGCTGCGCCGGGCGCTGAACAACCGGCGGCTGCACTACCGGCATCTGAAGGGATTGGGCGGCTTGCGCCATGCGCGCGCGGGGTCGCCCAACGCCGGCTGGCGGAACGCGTCGTTTCGCGGCTTCGCCGATTACATGCAGACCGAGGAGTTTGAGGCGGCGCTGGGGCAACTGATGGAGCTGGCGGAGGAGGAGCCGACGGCGATCATGTGCGCCGAAGCGGTCCCGTGGCGCTGCCACCGATCGCTGGTGGCCGATGCGCTGATCGTGCGCGGCGTGGCGGTGCGGCACCTCCACAGCCCGACCAAAGCCGCGCCGCACACGCTAACGCCGTTCGCCCGGGTGCGCGGCGAGCGGATCACGTATCCGGCCGAGGCGGAGGGGTAGAAGCGCCGGAGACGACCGTTGGCTGTTGCCGGTCCCCAGGCAGCGATTGCCGATGAAGCCGGGATCGGGGGCGAAAAGGCTTGACCGTGAGCCGTCGGGCGAAGGTCTAATGGTGGGGTCCATGGCAGGTGGGTGGGTAGTTCAGTTGGTTAGAACGCCGCCCTTACAAGGCGGAGGCCCCCGGTTCGAATCCGGGCCCACCCACCATGAGTGCGGAGTGGATTGTGTCCCGATTCGGGGAGGCGTGCTCGCCTCAGGCTTTGGTGATCGGGGGCGGTGGAGGGGCAAGTTCTGGGGATTGACAGGACATGATGATATGAAGATATGCAAATCTCATTTTGGGCTTGATTTCCTCCCCCGGTTCCGCTATGACCATCTGTGCGCCCGAGCCTGTCGCCGCCGCGCCGCCTGAAAGGGCCCCCCATGCTGACACAGTTTGCCGCCGTTCTGGTTTTCACGCTGGTGGGGATCGTCTTTGTTTTCGGCAACCTGCTGCTGGGCTGGCTGGCCCGGCCGCGCCAGCCGTCGGCCGAGAAGGAAACGATTTACGAATGCGGCGAGCCGACGATCGGGTCGGCCTGGATTCGCTTCAACAGCCGGTTCTATACGGTGGCGCTGGTCTACCTGCTGTTCGATGTCGAAGTCGTTGTGCTGATCCCGGCGATGATGGTCTTCCGGGAAGTGGCGGGCGGGCCGGGGGGCGCCGTCGCGCTGATCGGGCTGCTGGCGTTTCTCGGGCTCCTGGTGCTGGGGCTGGCCTATGAGTGGCACTACGGCAACCTGGACTGGATCCGGCGCACCGATGAGGAACCGGGGGGCGAGCCGGCGGCGGAACTGGCCGCGCCGGTCGAGGGAGCGCGCGCATGAGTGCGAACCCACCGGCCAGCCCGCCGCGCACGGCGGAGCAGATGCTGCGCGAGGCGATCACCGATCCGCGCGAACTGACGCGCTACCTGAGCTATCTGGACCGAATCAAGTCGGAGGGGATGGGGACGTCGGTGATGGTGGCGCCGCTGGAGGCGGCGATCAACTGGGCGCGGGCCAACTCGCTGTGGCCGCTGACGTTCGGCCTGGCGTGCTGCGCGATCGAAATGATGGCCGTCGGAGCCTCGCGATTCGACCTGGACCGGTTCGGCGCGGGGGCGTTCCGGCCGACGCCGCGCCAGGCGGACCTGATGATCGTGGCGGGGACGGTGACGCACAAGATGGCGCCGCGGGTGATGCGGCTCTACGAGCAGATTCCGGAGCCGAAATTCGTGATGGCGATGGGGGCCTGCACGATCGGCGGCGGGCCGTATGTCAAGCACGGCTACCATGTCGTCAAGGGGATCGACCGGATCGTGCCGGTGGACATCTACGTGCCGGGGTGTCCGCCGCGGCCCGAGGCGCTGCTCGATGCGCTGTTCAAATTGCAGGCGCGGATCGGGAGCGACCGTCCCCTGGCGGCGCGATGGTCGAAACGCGCCGAAAATGAGCTAACAGGATCTGCAAGGCCATGACGCCGCAGGAAATCCATGCCCGGTTGACCGAACGCTTCGGCGACGCGATCGGCCCGTGGACCGAGCCCGAGCGTGGGGACCCGCACATTGCGGTCGCGCCGGGCAGCCTGCACGCGGTCTGCGCGTTTCTGCGCGACGACCCCGAACTGAAATTCGATTACCTGCAGCTCATCTCCGGCGTGGATTGGACCGACCGGCTGTCGTCGGTCTATCACCTGATGTCGCTGAGCCACGGCCACGGCGTCGTGCTGCGGGTGGACCTGGAGCGGGGGAACCCGCGGGTCGCGTCGGTGGCGGACCTGTGGCCGACCGCCGACTGGCACGAGCGGGAAGCCTGGGACCTGCTGGGGATCGTCTACGAGGGGCATCCGGGGCTGCGGCGGATTCTGCTGCCCGAGGACTGGGAGGGCCACCCGCTGCGCAAGGACTACGCGGCGCCGGCGGCGTATCACGGGGTGACGAACGCATGAACGCGCGCGGCCGGCAGCGGCGTTGTTTGCCAATGAATCAAAAGCAGGGGGCCGTCACATGACGCTGCTGACCGCCCCACGGCCCGACACGCTGCGGACGGAGGAACTGCTGGTCAACATGGGCCCGCAGCATCCGTCGACGCACGGCGTGCTGCGGCTGGTCGTGCGGACCGACGGCGAGATCGTGCGCGAGGCGTGGCCGCAGATCGGCTTCCTGCACCGCTGCTTCGAGAAGGTCGCCGAGTCGGTGACCTACGCGCAGGTGACGCCCTACTGCGACCGGATGGATTACCTGGCGTCGATGAACAACGGGTTGGCGTGGTGCCTGGCGGTGGAGCGGCTCGGCGGGATCGAGGTGCCGGAGCGGGCGGCGTATCTGCGCGTGATGATGGCCGAGCTGAACCGGATCGCGTCGCACCTGCTGGCGTTCGGCACCTATGCGCTCGATCTGGGCGCGTTCACGCCGTTTCTGTACGGGTTCCGCGAGCGCGAGCTGATCCTGTCGATCTTCGAAAAAATCAGCGGCGGGCGGCTGCTCTACCATTATCCGCGGCTGGGGGGTGTGGCGCGCGACCTGACGCCGGAATTGGCAGGGGAAATTCGCGCATTCATTGCGCAGATGCGCCGGGCGTGGCCCGAATACAACGAGCTGCTGAGCGAGAATCAGATTTTCATCAAGCGGACGGCGAACGTCGGCGTCATTCCGGCGGCAATGGCGGTGGCCTACGGGTTGACCGGCCCGTGCCTGCGCGGCAGCGGCGTGAAATTCGACCTGCGCCGGGCAAAACCCTATTCGCTTTACGAACGATTCGACTTCGACATTCCGGTAGGCGAGGGCATCAAGGGCGAGGTCGGCGACTGCTGGGACCGCTACTGGGTGCGGATGCGGGAAATCATCGAAAGCCTGCGGATCATTGAGCAGGCGCTCGACGGCCTGCCCGAGGGGGAGATCCAGACCAAGGTGAGCCGGACACTGAAGCTGCCGGCGGGCGAAGTGTACGTGCCCTGCGAAAATCCGCGCGGCGAGTCGGGCTACTACCTGATTTCGGACGGAAAGACCTCGCCGCTGCGCGTGAAGGCGCGCGGGCCGTCGTTCAATAATCTGAGCATCACGCACGCGCTCGTGCGCGACGTGCTGATCGCCGATGTCGTCGCGATCGTTGGCTCGATCGACATCGTGCTGGGCGAGGTGGACCGCTGATGGAATCGACGGCCGCGGACATTTTTCTGCAGCGGGTGCTGGGGGCGATCTGGCCCGGCGCGCAAACAATGCCGGCCTGGCTCGGCTACAGCGTGCTGTTGCTGCTCGGCGCGGCGCTGATCATCGGCTGGATGAGTCTGCTGGCGCTGGCCTGGACGTATGGCGAGCGGCGGATCGCGGGGTTGATCCAGGTGCGGCTCGGACCCAACCGGGTAGGGCCGCAGGGCATCCTGCAACCGCTGGCCGACGGGATCAAGCTGCTCGTCAAGGAAGACGTCGTCCCCGCGGTGGCGTATCGCTTCATCTATACGCTGGCGCCGCTGATCGTGTTTGTCGGCGCGTTGCTGCCGTTCATCGTACTGCCGTTCAGCGAGCGGCTCGTGATCAGCAATATTGAACTGGGGCTTTATTTTGTATTGGCTTTTGAGGCGATTGAAGTGATCGGCGTGCTGATGGCGGGCTGGGCGCCGGGCAGCAAATGGTCGCTTTACGGCGGGATGCGGCTGGCGGCGCAGATGCTCTCCTACGAAATTCCAATGGGTCTGTGCGCGCTGGTGATCATTATTCTGACGGGGAGCGTGAACCTGGGGGAAATCGTCGCGTGGCAATCGCGCGACGCGTGGTTCATGGAGCACCCGTGGATCTTCGGCTGGGCGATTTTCCGTTCGCCGGCGGCATTGCTGGCGTTCGTCATGTTCTACGTCGGCGGGCTGGCCGCCACCAAACGGGCGCCGTTCGACCTGCCCGAAGCCGAAAGCGAACTGGTCGCCGGCTACCACACGGAATACTCGGGAATGCGTTTCGCCTTTTTCTTCATGGCGGAATACGCCTCGATGTATGTGATCTGCGCGCTGGCGACGATCCTGTTCCTGGGCGGCTGGCATGCGCCGATCCCGCGGCCGGAGCTGGCGGCCGATGCATCGCTGATGGAGATCTGGTCGCGGCTGGCGGCGGCGCACGGGGCGGCCGGCACGGGGGTGGCGGGCAAATTCGGCGCCTTCGGCGGCAGCCTGATCGCGCTGCTGACCGACCCCGGCGCGCTCAAGATCCTGCTGCATCAGACTTTCGGCGTCGTCAATCTGCTGCTCAAGACGTTCCTCCTCTACTTCGTGATGATCTGGGTCCGTTGGACGCTGCCGCGACTGCGGATCGACCAGGTGATGTATCTCTGTCTGAAGGTTTTTCTGCCGTTTTCGGTGGCCTGCGTGGTGTGGGCGCTGATTCAGGTGGTAATGCTGGGGTGATGGGGGAGCTCGTGGTGAATATGAGAGAGAAGGACGATGGTTGTTCGAGAGCCGAAGACGAGAGACGAGAGACGAGAAGCGAATTTAGGGCGAGAGTCGATCGAGGATTGATTGACTTATGTTGATGTCTTCAACGGCACATCCCATGAAGGACTACTTCCGCAACCTGTGGGCGGGGATCGTCACCACGTGGGTCGGGATGCGCCTGACGCTGCGCTACCTGATCAAGCCATCCGTCACGCTCCGCTATCCGGAAGAACGGCCGGTGATTCCGGCGGGCTATCGGGGCATCCATGGCTATGATGAGGAGAAATGCTCCGTTTGCAAGTCGTGCGCGGCGGCCTGCCCGGTCGATTGCATTACAATTGAACAGCTTGGCCGCGGCAAGGACGCGATGGTGATGCGGTTCGAGGTGGATTACAGCCGCTGCCTGTTCTGCGACCTGTGCACGATCCCGTGCCCGACGCAGTGCATCTGGCTGTCGGAGCGCTACGACCTGGCGGGCTACACGCGCGAGGAATGCCGGATTGATTTCGCGCGGCCGAAATCGCCTGAGGAAATCGCGGCACACGAGGAATTGCTGCGGAAGAAGGAAGAGGAAAAGAAGGCCAAGGCCGCGGCGGCGGCGGCCGCCAAGGCGAAAAAGGAAGCCGAGACCAAGGCCGCGGCCGAGGCCTCCGCTCCCCAGGCCGGCGACGCCCCGACGCGGGATGGAGCAGCCTGATGCCCGAGACGCTCGCCGCCGCCCCCTGGCAAGGCGCCAACCTCAGTTTCTGGCTGATTGCCGCGCTGGTGCTGATTTCCGGTGGGTTCGCGGCGTTTACGCGCAACATCGTGCAGGCCGCCTATTCGCTGTTCTTCACGCTGGTCGGCATGGCCGGGCTCTATATTCTATTGGGTTCGCCGTTTCTGGCCATTACGCAGGTCATTATTTATGTCGGCGGCATTCTGGTGCTGCTGATGTTCGGCGTGCTGCTGACCAACCGGCCGCTCGAGCGCGCCCGGCGCGGCCAGGGTCGGCTCTACGTCGTCGGCGCGGTCGTCGCGGCGCTGGCGCTGGCCATGGTGCTGCTGCGGATCGTCTTCACGACCGAGTGGATGACCGGGTCGGCCGCGGTGGAACCGGTGGGGGGGACGCGGCCGATCGGCCGGCTGCTGCTGACCGAATATCTATTGCCCTTTGAGCTGGCCGGCATGCTGCTGCTGCTCGGGCTGATCGGCGCGGCGTATCTGGTGCGGAGGCGGGAGACATGAGCGGCCTGTCGGCATTTCTGGCGTTGGACGGCGGGGCGCCGGTGGGGCTGCATGCCTACCTGCTGGTGGCCGCGCTGCTCTTTGCATTTGGTTTAACGGCCTGCCTGGCGCGGCGCAATGCGATCGGGATTCTGATTGGCATTGAGCTGATATTAAACGCGGCGATTCTGAATTTCATGGCGTTTTGGCGCTTCGGCGCTTCGGGCGACGATGTGAGCGGGCCGATGTTCGGCATTTTCATGATCATTCTCGCCGCGTGCGAGGCCGCGGTCGCGCTGGCGGTGCTGCTCAATCTGTATTTCAACTTTGGCACGGTCGAGGTCGACGATATCGCCCAGTTGAGGCGCTGATTCCGCCGGAAGCAGTCAGGCCGACACGAGGAAACCACGGACAGACATGAGCGACGGCGTTACACTATTTCTGGCATTGGGCATTTTTCTTTCGCCGCTGGCGGGGTTCATCCTGCTTGCCTTCCTGAACCGGCGTCTGCCGCGCAACGGCGACTGGCTCGCCACGGCGCTGATCGCGCTCCCGTTGCTGCTTGCCGTCGCCTTGTTCGCGCGGGCGTTGCGTTCACCGTCGCCGCTGCTGTTGAACCTGACATTCACATGGCTGCCGATGACGACGGCGGC
>MVZB01000133.1 GCA_002068205.1 candidate division BRC1 bacterium ADurb.BinA292 | reverse complement strand
GAGGCCGCGATGTACTCCAACCTGCAATTCGCCACGCAGGAAGTGCTGGACTCGTTGACGCCTAGGGAAGCCAAGGTGCTGCGCATGCGCTTCGGTATCGAGATGAATACCGACCACACGCTGGAGGAAGTCGGCAAGCAGTTCGACGTCACCCGCGAGCGCATCCGCCAGATCGAGGCCAAGGCGATCAGGAAGCTCAAGCACCCGAGTCGTTCCGACAAGTTGCGGACTTACCTCGAGAACCTTTGATTCCGTCTCGATGACGCAGATCCGCCAGCGCACCGTCCTGTTTGCGGACCTGCGCGGCAGCACGGCGCTGTTCGAAACCCTCGGCAACGCCGAGGCCACCTCGGTGGTGACGCACACCATCAGCCAGATGGGGCTGGCGGTGGACCGCGTCGGCGGGCATCTGGTCAAGACGCTTGGCGACGGTCTGATGGCCGTCTTCGAGGCGATATAGCCGCCCATCCAGATCATCAGACACACCAATTTCGCAGCGATGATCACGTTCACACCGCCGAAAAGAAACGCCACGGTGAGCGATGCATAGACCTCGCCGCGCGCCGCCAGGAAGATCACCTTGTCGCGAAGGCTGATCAACGCCAGCAGCGCAAGGATCGCGACGATCTGCCAGTCCGGCAACAGCCCGATCGAGGTACCGAGCTCCGGAACCGGACCCGTACCGTCGGACAACAGAGCTACCACGAGGATCACCAGCAGGGCGGCATAGAGCGCCACATCGACCGGCTCACGCGTCGTCCCTTTGGTCAGCGGAATCCAAGGCCACGGCGGAAGCCGAATCGTCCTGGGACGCAGCCAGTACAGGGCAGAACCCATCGGCGGATAGAAGCGGTTGTTCAACGGCCGCCGGCGCAGGCGTTTCGGCCGCGGCGGGAGCCGTCTCCCGATGCGCCTCGACCGGCCGCGGCAGGCTGTCGCCCGCTTCGGGCGCGTTGGTCTCGCCGCCCGCCGCCAGATAGGCGTCGACGTCGGCGTCGTGGTCGGCCAGATACGCCACCGGCTTTTTGACCTCGATCGTGCCGCCTTCGCCGACGACGATCCGCGCCAGCCGGCCGGCGTCGGTCGCCTCGACTTCCACGACCGATTTGTCGGTCTCCACCTCGAACAGGATGTCGCCCGGCTTCACTTCGGCGCCGGGCGCGACGCGCCACTTGACGATCGTCCCCTCTTCCATTGACTGGCCGGCCTGCGGCATCAGGACCGGCACGACCGCCCCGGCCGGAGGCGCCGAGCTGACCGGGGCCGGGGGCGGCGCCGCGCCCGCCGGAGCGCCGCTCGCCGCGCCTTCGGCCTTCAGCCAGGCATCCACGTCGGCATCGTGCTCCGCCAGGTAGGCGACCGGGCGCTTCACGGGGACCGTTGCGCCCTCGGGCACGAGGATCCGCGCGAGCCGTCCCGCATCGGTCGCCTCGACTTCCACGACCGATTTGTCGGTCTCGACGTCAAATAGAATGTCGCCGACTTTGACCTGGTCGCCCGGGGCGACGCGCCACTTGACGATCGTCCCCTCTTCCATCGACTGGCCGGCCTGCGGCATCAGAATCGGGACGACGCTTGCCGCGGCGGCGGGCGTGGGGTCCGGCTCCGGGGTGGACTCGGCGGTCGCCGGTTTCGCGCCGGGCGATTCCCGCGGGGCAGGGGGCGCGGTCGGCGCCGGGCCGTCCGCCGGCGCCTGTCGCTTCAATTCCTCGCGCGCCTGCTCCACCGCCTCCTCGATGTCTTCATTCGGGTCGCCCACGATCGCGAGCGGCGCATGCACCGGGAGCGTGGTCCCCTCGGGCGCCAGGATGCGGCGCAAGGTCCCGCCGGCCACGGACTCCACCTCCAGGGTGGACTTGTCGGTTTCGATCTCCAGCAGCACGTCGCCGGGCGCGACGGCGTCCCCCTCGCGCTTGAGCCAGCGGACGACCGTTCCATCCTCCATCGTCTGGCCCGCTTGCGGCATGGTGATGCGGATCATCGGTATGTCTTCCGGAAGGGTTCGGTTGGGCGAGCCGGTGGGAACAGGCCAAGGTCACCCTAGCGCCGTGCGGCGCGGGCGTCAAGCGCAATCCTGCAAATTATTCTTGAAATTCATGCTTGTTTCCTGTCCAATCTTGTCGTTTGTTGGTTGGCCCGATCCCGGCTTCGCGAAGCAGAGTCCTCGATGAGCCTCAACACCAAGCAACGTCGCGACCAGATCCTCGCGCGCCTCTACGAAGCGGGCCAGGTGCAGGTCAAGGCTCTGGCGTCGCTGATGGACGTGTCGGAAGCCACCGTCCGGCGCGACCTGCGCTCGCTGGCCGATGAAGGGCACGCCGAGCTGTTCTACGGCGGCGCCACGATCCCCCACAACAGCGACTTTTCGTTCCGCTCCAAGGCCCTGCGCAACCCCGAGGCCAAGCGCATCGTCGGGCGGCTGGCCGCCGCGCTCGTCGAGGATGGCGAAACGATCTTCCTCGACGGCGGCACGACGATCTACGAGATGGCCCATCACCTGCGGCGCAAGCGGGGGCTGTCGGTCATCGCCAATTCGATCCGCCTGGCCGCCGAGCTGGGGAGCGCCGAAGGGGTCAACCTGATCAGCATCGGGGGTAAATACCGCCCTGACCGCATGGATACGGTCGGCCCGCTGGCGATCAGCACGCTGGAGCAACTGCGCGGCTACCTTGCCTTCATCGGATCAGACGGGCTGAGCCGCGATTTCGGGATCACCGCCAGCGACATCGACAGCGCGCACCTGCACCGGCTGGCGATCCACAACGCCCGCGAGGCGATCCTGGTTGTGGATCACACCAAGCTGCGCCGCCCGTCGCTCTACCGGATCTGCGAATTTTCCGAGATCTCGCGCATCGTGATCGACAGCGAACCGCCGGTCGAATGGCGCGAGTTCTTCAACGACCTGGGGATCGAGATGATCTTCCCCGGCCGCGAGCCCGGGCCCGCCGCCAAAGGCGAGCCCGCATGACCCGCGCGCAGAATTTCGTGCCTCGCCGGCTTTCCGTATCCTGAATCAGCCAAGGAGCCTCCAGCCATGCCCAAGAGCCTGATGATCGATCCCCGCGAAGTGCGCGTTCAGGGTCAGGTGGAATTCACGCCGATCCCGATCAACACCTACAACCGCACGATGGCCGATGAACTGGCCGCCGGCGCGTTCACCCGCGACGACCTGTTCCGCATCTGGCGCGACATGGCGATCATCCGCGCCTTCGAGATGATGCTCCAGACCGTGAAGATGCAGGGCAACTACGAGGGGCTGGAATACAACCACCGCGGGCCGGCGCACCTGTCGATCGGCCAGGAGGCGGCCGCCGTCGGCCAGTGCTACCTGCTGGGGGTCGACGACCACATTTACGGCAGTCACCGCAGCCACGGCGAGATCCTCGCGAAGGGGCTTTCGGCGATCCATCGGCTCGATGAGGAATCCCTGCTGCGCATCATGCGGGGTTACTTCGACGGCGCGACGCTCCGCGTGGTGGAGGAGGGGGCCGCGGGGGACACGCGCGACCTGGCGACCGATTTTCTGCTCTACGGCACGCTCGCCGAGATTTTTGGCCGCGAACCGGGCTTCAACAAGGGGCTCGGCGGCTCGATGCACGCCTTCTTCCCGCCGTTTGGCGTCTATCCGAACAACGCGATCGTCGGCGGGTCGGCCGACATCGCCGTCGGGGCCGCGCTCTACAAGAAGGTCAATCACAAGCCGGGGATCGTCATCGCCAACATCGGCGACTCCGCGTCGGCCTGCGGCCCGACGTGGGAAGCCCTGTGCTTCGCGACGATGGACCAGTACAAAACGCTGTGGGACGCGGAGCACCGCGGCGGTCTGCCGTTCATTATGAACTTCGTGAACAATTTCTATGGGATGGGGGGCCAGCCCGTCGGCGAGACGATGGGGATGCGCGTCCTGGCGCGCGTCGGCGCCGGCCTCACCCCCAATCAGATGCACTCGGAGCGGGTCGACGGCTACAATCCGCTGGCCGTCATCGACGCCATCCGCCGCAAGCGCGAGATCCTGGAGCGCGGCGACGGCCCGGTGATGCTCGATACGCTGACCTACCGTTTCAGCGGCCATTCGCCGTCCGACGCCAGCTCCTATCGCGAAAAAAGCGAGATCGAACTGTGGCAGGAGATCGATCCGCTCAAGACATTCGCCCAGCAGATGCTGGAGCACGCGGTCTGCACGCAGGAGGATCTGGACCGGGCGCAGGCGCGGATCAACGAACTGATTCTGAGGGCCTACCGCAGGTCGATCGACCTGTCGGTCTCGCCGCGCGCCAACCTGATGCCGGCCGGCAACCTGCTGGAGCGGGTGATGTTCAGCAATGAGCGAGTTGAATCGATGGACCCGGGGAGGGAACCGGAAGTCCTGCTGCCGCTGGCCGAGAATCCGCGCGTGCAGCAGCTTGCCAAGCGCAGCCGCTCGGGGCTGGGCGACGACGGACAGCCGCTCCCCAAGAGCCGCTGCATCGGCCTGCGCGACGCGCTTTTCGAGGCCATCATCGACCGCTTTTACACCGACCCGACGCTGGTCGCCTATGGCGAAGAAAACCGCGACTGGGGAGGGGCCTTCGCCGTCTATCGCGGGCTGACCGAGGCGCTGCCCTATCACCGCCTGTTCAACACGCCGATTGCCGAGGGGGCCATCGTCGGCACGGCCGTCGGCTATGCGCTGGAGGGGGGACGGGTCATTGCGGAACTGATGTATTGCGACTTCATGGGCCGCGCCGGCGACGAAATCTTCAACCAGATGGCCAAATGGCAGTCGATGTCGGGCGGGCTGCTGCGCATGCCGCTGGTGCTGCGCGTCAGCGTCGGCTCCAAATACGGGGCGCAGCACAGCCAGGACTGGACCTCGCTGGTGGCCCACATCCCGGGGCTGAAGGTCGTCTTCCCCGCCACACCGTACGACGCCAAGGGGCTGATGTATTCGGCCCTGCTGGGGACCGATCCGGTCGTCTTCTTCGAGTCGCAGCGGATCTACGACATGCCCGAACTGTTCCACCCCGGCGGCGTGCCCGAGGGGCGCTACGAGATCCCGCTGGGCGAGCCGGACGTGAAGCGCGAGGGGCGCGACCTGACGATCCTGAGCATCGGTGCGACGCTCTACCGCGCGCTGGAGGCCGCGCAGGAGCTTGACGAGAAGTGGGGGATCTCCTGCGAAATCATCGATGCGCGCTCGATCGTGCCGTTCGATTACGAGAAGGTGATCGAGTCGGTCAAGAAGACGCGCAAGATCGTGCTGACGTCCGACGCCTGCGAACGCGGCTCGGCGCTGCAGACGATCGCCGCGCGCATCACCGAGCTGGCGTTCGACGAGCTGGACGCCCCGCCGGTCGTCGTCGGCGCGCGCAACTGGATCACCCCCGCCGACGAGGTGGAGGAAGCGTTCTTCCCCTTCCCGAGCGACATGCTCGACGCGATCCACACGCACATCCTGCCGCTCGACGGCTACCGGCCGCTGCGCGACTGTTCGGTTCCCGAAATGATGCGCCGCGCGCGGCTGGGGGTGTAAGGCGGTGCTAAAGCGGCCGCACCCAGCAGAAAAGATTTCCACAGCGGCCGCGGAGATCACCACGAAGCCCTTCCCTATGCCTCCTCTCGCTGCTGCTCCCTCCTTCACTGTGTCGCGGACTTGATCAACAGGGGTTCTCTATCCTGGAACCAAGCCGAGAGGGACGGGAAGGCGACATGGAAACGGTTATCGTATCCCCCAAATTCCAAGTTGTGATTCCGCGCTCTGTCAGGGAAAGGCTGAAGATCCGCCCGGGACAGAGGATGCAGGTGATTGAGCATCAAGGGCGGTTGGAGTTCATTCCGCAGCGGGACATTATCGAATAGCGAAGTTATGTAAAGGGGATCAACGTCGAATTGAACGCGACAGTGATCGCCCGTGAACCTCATCGACTCATCCGCCTGGCTCGAATACTTCATCGATGGACCCAACGCCTCACTCTTCGAACCTCCGCTGAAGAATATTGAGGCCCCGGTCGTCCCGATCATCTCGATTTATGAGGTTTTCAAAGTCCTGTGTCGGGAATCGGGCGAAAACATCGCTCTTCAGGGGTTGACCGCCATGCAGCGCGGCCACGTGGTTCATCTGACAACGGAGCTTGGTAAGCAGGCGGCGGTTCTCAGCCTTCGGCACGCTCTGCCGATGGCCGACAGCATTATTCTGGCCGCGGCGCGTGAATTCGATGCGTTGATCTGGACGCAGGATGCTGATTTTAAGGGATTGGATCGAGTCAATTTCTTTGAGAAGAAGTAACCAGTCGCACCAGAGCCTGCGGTTCAACGAGGGATGAGGGGTCGAGAATTTCGCGGCCCGGAATGTCTGGCAGCGGTCGGTTGGACAACAAACACCAAAATGCGAGGCGAAGGGGGACGTCCTCGGCTAGGGGATTCACTCCTCCCAAGGAACCTTGACGAGCCAGCGCCGTTGTAGGAACCTCCTCTGTCTCTCCAAATCTCCCCCCATCCCGCTGGTTGACCGTTTCCCGGGGTTTGCCTAAGATCAGAGCTGCGAGTCATCGGCTCCGCCCCCGCGGCGGGGCCGGGTCGCCCATGGATTGATTCCCACTCACATGCGGTTCTCATGAAAGCTCTCTTGCTTCCCCTGCGGTCCGCGGGCCGGACGGCCTGTCTCGCGGCATTCTGCCTGGCGTGGGTCGCGCCGGCGTTCGCCGACATTGTCTACCTGCACGGCAATCGGCAGATCGAGGGGGTCGTCGATCTGGATGCCTCTGACGCCGAGCAGGTCACGATCCGAACGGCGGCGGCCACGCTGCGCATCCCGCGGGCCCACATCGACCGGATCGAAGGAGCGGGCGAGCGGAGTTACAGCGAAGCCAGCGGCGACCTGCTGGCGGCGAGCGGCGACTTCGAAAAAGCGCTCGAACAGTATCAGAACGCCCTGGCGTTCGACCCGGACAACGCCGAGTTGCAGCGCAAGATCGAGTCGCTGCGCGGCCGCATGCAGGACGAGGAGCATCGTGCATTCGGCCGCACGTTCGACGACATCAACCGCGCGCTGGAGCGCCAGGAGTTCGAACCGGCGATCGAGCGAATCACCGGCCTGATCGAGCGCGCCCACTCCGACGCGATCCGGACGCACGCCCGTCAACTGCTGGCGCAGGCGTATGTCGGCCTTGCGCGCCAGATGCGCGACCGCGTGCTGTATCCCGAAGCCGAGCGCAGTTACCGCCGCGCCATCGAGGCGTATCCGGAAGGGGCCAGCGCCCGGCTCGAATTCGCCGACCTGCTGCAGGCCTCGCCCGCGCGCAAGGCCGAGGCCATCCAGCAGTATGCCGAGGGGATTCGGATCCTGGAACAAGAGGGGGCGGCGGGCGACGGCGCGGCGAGCGCCGAGATCCTGGATTACAAAATGAAACTGGGCCGGCTCTATCAGGACCAGAATCTTTATGCCGAGGCGGCGGAAACGTTCCTCGAGGTGACCCGCCAGGATGAGAATTTCCGATATCCGGACGCGGTCGAGCTGGCAATCGATGCCTATGCCAGCCTGCCGGTGGATCAGCTTGCGACGCTCGCCGATTCGGCCGTCACCAACCTGCGGGCGATCATCCGGGAACGGCCCGAAGATGAGCGGGCCTATCTGTTGCTGGGGCGGATCTACTATAACCAGGGTCAGTGGCGCCAGGCGCGCGACCTGCTGACGCAGGGTGTCGCGCGGGCCGCGAACAAGACCGATGCGCGGCTGCAGGACGCGCTGTTCGCCCTGGGCCGCTCGCACCGCGAACTGGGCGAGCTCGAACAGGCCGCCGCGGCGATCAACCGGCTCGTCGCGATGCGGACGGGCCATTACGACGCGCTGATCGAGCTAGGCGAAATCAGGCTCGAACAGGGCGATCCGGAAGAGGCCCAGCGGCTGTTCGAGGAAGCCATCCAGCTCGACCCGGATCGCTATCATGCCTACCTGGGATTGGGTCGCGCCCTGCGCAGCCTGGGCGAGTACGACGATGCCCGCGAGAACCTGGAGAAGGTGGTCAAGCGCGACGAGAACAACGCCGAGGCGCAGCTGCTGATCGCGTTGACCTACCGTGACGAGGAAGAACTGGAGCGGATGGAAATTGAGGCGGAGAAGGCCGTCAATCTGGTCAAGGCTCAGCTTCAGGAGAACGGCGCGGCGCCCGGCGCCGGCGGCGATGAGGATGAGGACGACGACGAGGAGATTACGCTGACCGACCAGCAGGCGATAGAGATGGAGGTGACCGACGAGCAGCGCGACGTGCTGGCGCGCGCATGGACGATGATGGGCGAAGCCAATCTTAAACAGAAGAACACCAATCGCGCGCGGGAGCTGTTCGAGATGGCGCTGGCCCGCCAGCCGGGTCATGCCCCGGCGATGAACGGCATCGGCGTTTCGTATCAGCTCGAGACGCGCTACGCCGACGCCGAGGAATGGTATGCCAAGGCCATCGCGGCGGACCCGGACGAGCCGGATTTCGTCCTCAGCATGGCGATCCTGCAGCATAATTACCTCGAGAACCCCGGCGAGGCGCTGCCGCTTTATCTGAGCTACCTGCGCCTGGGCGGCCGCGATCCCAATGTGCGCAAATGGATCGACGACATCGGCGGCGAGATCCCGGCTGATCTGGAGGCCGAGATTGCCGCCCGCGGCGAGGAAGCCGCGAGTGAATCGGCGAGCCTGATCGAGCTGCTGAGTACCGACGGCGGCCTGGAGCCGGTGGCCGGCGCGGGATTGCCACCGGCTCCCG
>MVZB01000132.1 GCA_002068205.1 candidate division BRC1 bacterium ADurb.BinA292 | reverse complement strand
TCCCGACTGAACGGCCGCCCGGTCGCGCAGCGCCACGCTGAACCCGCCGGCGATCACGCCCAGAAACAACCCCAGCAGCAGGCCCGCCGCCAGCTCGCGCAGAAACACCCGCCACCAGTTGGCCAGCTCGATCTCGCGCACGGCCAGCCCGCGGATGATCAACGCCGCCGATTGCGACCCGGAGTTGCCCCCCGACGAGATGATCATCGGGATGAACACCGTCAGCACCGGCATCAGCACCGTCAGATACGAAAAGTGATTCATCGCCGTCACGGTCAGGAAACTGCTGACGAGCAGGACCGTCAGCCACAGCCCCCGCTTGCGCGCCAGTTGCAGCACCGTGGTGGCGAAATAGGAATCCTCCAGCGCCTCCTGCCCGCCGAATTTCTGGACGTCCTCGGTCCCTTCCTCTTCGGCCAGGTCCAGCACGTCATCGACCGTCACGATCCCCACCATCACGCCCTTGCTGCCGACGACCGGCAACGCCAGGCGATCATATTTCTTGAACGCCTCGACCGCCTCCTCCTGATCCTCGAACGCCGAGAGCGAGACGAATTGAAAATCGCAGATATCGCGTATCGTCGCATCGGGGTCGGCCAGCAGCAACTCGCCCAGCCGCAGGTCGTCGACCAGCCGCCCCTGGTCGTCCAGGACGTAGAGCACGTTGATCGTCTCGACGCGCGGCGCCTCGCGGCGGATGAAATCCAGCGTCTGGCGAACCGTCCAGTTGGGGTTGGCCGCCACATACTCCGGCGTCATCCGTCGGCCGATGCTCTCCTCGGGGTAGCCCAGCAGTGTGCGCGCGACCGCCAGCTCCTTCGGATTGAGCGCCCGCAGCAGTCGCTGGGCGACTTCGTCGGGCACCTCCTCCAGCAGCCGCGTGCGGTCGTCGGGCGACATCTCGTTGAGAATATGCGTCACCTGTTCGCGCGAGAGGCTCTGGATCAGCTTCTCCTGCCCCTCGATCTCGAGCAGCGAAAAGACGTCCGAGGCCAGTTGCGTCGGCAACAGCCGGAAGAGCAGCGCGCGATCCTCGTCGTTGACCTCGTCCAGGATCTCGGCGATGTCGGCCGCTTCGAGGTTGTTGGCCAGGATGTCGCGCAGTTCGTCGAACTGGCCGGCGGCAATCAACTCCTCGATTTCGGGTTGGATGGCTTTTCCCAGCATCGATCGGCCTTCGCGCGTGCGCAGGGTAGAGGAATTCCCCCCCTACCATACCGGTCGCCCCCCGCTTTCGCCAGTCCGGCCGACGTAAAAATTCGCCGCGCGCCGTCGGTTCCCCTCCCTTGCTCTCCGTCCCTGACCCAAAAGTCCGTCCCTCGTCCTCGTGCTTGCTGCCATCGGCCTACCCCCATACTCGGATCGCGTCCTTCATCCCCGGCTCTTGAAGCCCTTTGCCGCTCCCCTCGCCTCCCCGCCAAACAATCGCCCCGGCTCGCGTGTCATGTTTGCGCTGGAAACTTGGGACCGCTTGCCCTAGATTTTCAATTGATCCGCCCCGCAAGGGGCCCGTTTGACCTTGGGGCTCGCGCCTCAGTCAACACTCCCGCTCTGGCGGCTGCCGCACTCCCCCGCTCCGGAGGTTCACGCCGATGCTACGCTGCTCCCATTCTCTCATCCGCTCGCTGGCGGCCCGGTCGCTTCTGCTCGGGCTCGGGCTGGCGCTCGCCGTCGGCGCCGGCGGCTGTTCGCGCACCAAACCCAAGAAACACTGGTGGCAATTCTGGCGGGCGCCCTCGACCGAATTGACCGCCGAAATGCAGCACCCCGATTCCCAGTTCATTCCCCCGGCGCCCGACGTGCTGGATCCCGAAGGCGGGCCCGGCTCGCGCTCGATCGGCCCCGATTCCGGCGAACTCCCCCCGCCCCCCGTCGCCGAGGGAACGCTCGCGGAACCCGAAGCGCGCCGCGAGCAGCCGGCCGGCGCCGTCAGCGGCCTGCAAACGGTTTACTTCGCCTACGACAGCGCCGAGCTGTCGGCCGAGGCGCGGGCCATCCTCGATCAGAACGCGCAGTGGCTCAAGGCCAATCCCGGCTACGAAATCCAGATCGGCGGCCACACCGATGAACGGGGCACCGTCGAATACAACCTCAATCTGGGCGATCGGCGCGCCAAGGCGGTCAAGGAATACCTCGTCTCGCGCGGCATCGACCCCAACCGTATGCATACGATCTCCTACGGCGAAGAAATGCCCATCGCCCAGGGTGCCACCGAGGAAGCCTACAGCCTGAACCGCCGCGCGCAGTTCCTCGTCTATTGATCCGCGATCCGGTTTTGGGGATGATGGGTGTTCGGCTTCGATGAATCCTTGGAAGGGCAATGGCTGACCATGAATTCTCCTCAGATCCACCGCGTGCTGCGAGCCGCCGCGACCGTTCCGCTCGCCCTGCTGCTGATCCTGGCCGTGGGCGGCTGCGCCGGCCTCGATATGGGCGGCCAGCAGCAGCTCATGAAGGACATCGCCAGCCTGGAGCGCAAGATCGATGCCCTCGCCGATCAGCAGTCGGAATCCGAACATAAAATCGCCGCCCAACTGGGCAGCGTGACCAACAACCTGGACCAGCGCGGCGGCGTCACGCTGAACGCCGTCGAGCAACTGAGCGACCGCATGCTCGCCGTCGAGCAGGCGCTCGATGAAATCGAAGCGTCGATCGAGCGGCTCGCCTCCGAGCTGGAAAGCCAGGCCCGCTCGCAGCGCAATCTCTCCCAGCTCAACCCTTCCAGCCGCATCGAGGAGCCCCGCCCCCGCGAAACGACGCCCGCCGAGAATCCCGTCAGCCCGATCGAGTCCTCGCCCGTGACCGCGCAACCCTCCGTTCCCTCCGGCGATATCGAAACCCTCGTCACCGAAGCCCAGCATCAGATCAACATGGGCAATCACGACCAGGGGATCGAGATCCTGGAACAGGCCATGGAGCAGAGCCCGACCAAGGACCAGCAGATCGAAATCCACTACTGGCTGGGCGAGGCGCACTTCCTGACCAACCGCCTGCCGGACGCCTTCGGCCACTACAACGACCTGATTCACCTCGATCCGCGCTCCGCCCGCGCCTGGAACAGCCTGGAGCGCATGGCGGAAATCCGCGTCAATCAGGATCGCTGTGAAGATGCCATCAAGCTGCTGGACAACTTCAAGCAATATCCCAACTACGACGGCATCGACCGCGTGAACCGGCTGCGCGAGCGCGCCGAAGCCTGCCGCTGAGGCGCAACGGGAGTGGGCTGATGGCCAGGCACGTTGCCGTTCTCGTCGAGCAGAGCTATCAGGAACTCGAGGTCTGGTACCCGATTTACCGCCTGCGCGAAGCCGGGGTCAGCGTCACCGTCGTCGGCACCGGCAGCAGCCCGGAGTACCCCAGCAAACTGGGCTACCCGTGCAAGGCCGACGTCGCCATCGATCAGGTCGACGCCGCCGACTTTGACGGGGTGATCATCCCCGGCGGCTGGGCCCCCGATTTCCTCCGCCGCTATCCCAGAATCAATCAATTCGTGGCCGACCTGAACCGGGCGGGCAAGGTCGTCGCGGCCATCTGCCACGGCGGCTGGGTTCCCTGCTCGGCCGATATCCTGAAGGGAAAACGCGCGACCAGTTTCTTCGCCATCAAGGACGACATGATTCACGCCGGCTGCCAGTGGGTGGACGAGGAAACGGTGGTCGACGGCAACCTGATCACCGCCCGCAAACCCGATGACCTGCCCGCCTTCATGAAAGCGGTCTTGTCAGCCCTGGGCGTCTCCTGACCACCCCTCCCCCAGGAATTGCAGACCGCGTCCTCGTTCTCGGAATCGCCCCCAACGGCCCTCCCAAGAGAAATTCGGGCCCCGCGTCACTGCGCTTCCGCCTGATCCCATTCGCAATCCCCTCCCCCCCGCCCAACTTTCACCTTCCGTTTACAATCCGGTAAACCTATAGTTACAGACTCTTCCCGCATGACATTCCACGCCGCCCCGCGCGACCGGGAGCACCATGAGCACCATCGGAACCACCCCGCCGACGCCGGATACCGAAACGCCGAAATACGATCCGGAGGGCTTCTTCACCCCGGCAACCATCCGCCACAACATGAAGGTCCTGATCCTGCTCGAGGCGATCCTGATGACCGGCTCGCAGGATCTGATGGTCGCGCTCCAGCCGCTGCTGGACTACCTGACCGAATCCTACAAGCTGATCGGCTTCGTCCTCGGCCTGACGTGGACCGGCGTCCTCGGCGCGATCCTGATTCCCTACATCTCCCGCCGCTTTGCCTATAAAAAGTGGCTGTATATCACGGTCTCGGTGCTCTGGGCCTTGCCCTTGCTGATCCTGGGCACGGCGCTGGTCGCCGCCCCGCTCTACAACCCCACCACGCGCACGCTGCTGATCCTCACCGTCGTCCTGATGTTCATTTTCCAGATGCTCGCCGGATTCACCTACATCCCGCACAATGAATTCCTCGCCTCGTGCATTCCTCCCAGCCATCGCGGCCGCATGTACGGTATCTCCAGTACGCTTTACGCGGTCCTGTCGCTCGGTGCGATCGCGCTGGGCGGCTATCTGATCAAGGTGCTCGACGAGCCGCAGTCGTTCGGCTACGTCTTCCTGATGACGGCCGGCATCTGGCTCGTCGGCTACGCGCTGGCGACTTCGGCTCGCGAAAAGCGCACGCCGGTCGAAAACTCACCCAAGCCCTGGACCGGCACGATGTTTCGCGAACTCCTGCGCACGCGCGGCTACATCCGTTTCCTGATCTTCTCCATCGTCTACAACATGACGGTCACGCCGATCTTCGTCCTGCTGCCCAACTACGGCCTCAAGGAACTGAACATGCCGCCCCATGCGGTGGCGATCATCCAGGGCATCGGCCAGGCCGTGATCATCATCACCTCGGCTCCGTCCGGCTGGCTGATCGACCGCTTCACACCCAAGAAGGTCGTCCCCGTCTCGCTCATCATCACCGGCGTCGGCTTCCTGATCTGCTTCTTCCTGTTCAACGCCTGGAGCATCTACGTCAGCTATGCCGTCATCCGCATCGCGATGGCCGCGATCAACCCCTCCACCACGATCCTGGCCGTCAGCATCCCCAAGCCGGAGCATCGCGCCGGCCTGTTCGCGGTGCAGTCGCTGATCGGCATGCTCAGCTATGGCATCGGTCCGATGGTGGCCGGGGCCCTCAGCGATATTATCGCGCCGCGCACGATTCTGCTGATCATCGGCGTCTTTTCGATCGCCTTCTGTTTCGCCACCAAAAGCCTGTTCCGCCCGCTGGGCGACCGCCCGCAGGATTACTATTGACCCGAGGCCGCGCCATGCTCCACCTGCCCGTCCGCTACTTGAGACTCTACAGCCGGCAGCAGCCCTATGGCTGCAGCGAATCGGACTGCGGCATGGTCGACGACACGCTCCCCTTGCCCCTCCGCGAGACGGCCTTCATCCTCGTCGATTGCTGGAATATGCATTACCTGCGCTCATTTGAAGAGCGCGCCGACCGGATCTGCCGCGAACGGATCGCCCCGGCGCTGGCCGCGGCCCGCGCCGCCGGGCTGACCGTCATCCATGCCCCTTCGCCCATGATCGCCGAAAAATACAGGCAGGCGGAGGTCTACCGCGACCCCGCCGACAAGACCTTTGCGGCGCAATTCGGCGCCCCCGATCCCGACTGGCCCCCGGCGGAATTCATCGCGCGCGCCGGCCGCCATGCCCGCTTCGCCCGCGATTACGCCGTCCCCGAGCAGTTCTGGATCGAACCCTACCAGAAGATCGATATCCATCCGGCGGTCCGGCCGGCCGGCGACGACTTCGTCGTCGTCAACCAGCCGCAACTCCAGCGGCTGCTCAAGGACAAGCGCCTGCTCCACCTGGTTTACGTCGGCTTCGCCACCAATATGTGTCTGATGGGTCGCGATTTCGCCGTCCGCCCGATGGCCTGGCTTGGTTACAACACGATCGTCCTGCGCGATTGCACCACCGCCGTCGAATTCGACGCCAGCGTGGCCGAGCTGACCGCCACGCGCATGGCGCTGGCCGAAATGGAGCACTTCTACGGCTACTCGGCGCTCTCCACCGACTTCATTCGGGCGTGCGGCGAACGCGACGCCGACCCGGCCAACCCTCAGGCGTAGCCCTTCGCCCGTTCCTCGCTCAGCGTGTCGAGGTAGGCCCGCACCTGCTCGCGCCGCATCGGCGGAATGCCGCTCTCGGTGCGCGGGATGAACCGCCCTCCCCGGCGACCCACGGCCACCACCTCGCGCACGTGCGACCGGATTTCCTCTTCACTCATGAACTGCATCCGCGTGCTGATCCCCCCGTGCAGCACGATCCGGTCGCCCCAGCGCGCCTTGAACAGGGCCAGATCGTTGTAATCCGACGGCCCGACCGGATTGATCATGTCCACGCCGGCCGCCACGATCCCATCCATCAAGTCCTGAATGTGCCCGTGGCTGTGCAGATGAACCCAGGCGCCGCGCTCATGCGCCAGATCGGCGACCGCCTTCAACCAGGGGGAAACGTATTCGTCAAACAGCGGGGGAGCGAAGATCAGTCCTCGCCCGCTGCCCAGATCCGAGCCGACGAAGAGGGCGTCGACGCCGCAATCGAGCAGCACGCGCGCCGATTCGACCGAAAACCGCGTCAGCATGTCGAACAGCGCGTGCGCCGCCTCCGGCTCGGTCAGCATCCAGCGCAGCGCGTCGTCGAATCGCGCCAGATAGCCATAGACCGATCCCCAGCCGCCGATGCACCACCCTTCGACAAAATAGCCGGCCGCGTGATACCCCGCGATCCGGCGCCGCAGTTCCTCGGCGTCATACCGCCCGGGGGCATGCACCTCGGGAAACTGAAACTTCAACGCGTCGCCCGGCGATTCGATCGGAACCTTGAGCACGTGCCGGTTGAAAACCGGCCGATATTGCTCGCGCACGACCAGCCCCGTCTCATACCGATAGACCCGGTGACCCTCATCCTGGCTGAGCGTTTCATAGGCCAGCTTGATCCCCACGCCGATCGCGGAGTTGTCGAAGCATTCGGCGAAGGCGAATTCGTCCGCCACCTCGTCGCCCGTCGGCGGCGGCGCCAGCAGCTTCGTCGCCGTCACGTCCATCGGGCACTCATAGAGCAGCGGGATGCGATCGACCGGCTGACCGAGGTAAACGGCGCGGACACGCTCGCGGTGCGACAGGGCGACGGCGGCGGATGGCATCCTGCGACTCCTCCCGACCTTCAACGATGGCTTCAATGACTGCGTTACAACGTCAGCTGCCGACGGATGGCATCGGCCCTCGCGGCGTATTCGGCAGCGCTAAGCAGCCGCGGCTCATGCGGTTCATCCCACGGCGTCCGCCGCCACAGAAAATCCCACGTGTAGCGCGGAATCAGATGCCAATGGATATGCTCCACCAGGTTGCCCAGGCATTCGTAATTCAGCTTGTCGGGATGGAACGCGGCGTCGATCGCCCGCGCCGTCTGGATCATTTCCTCGACGTGGCGTCCCCGCACGGCCGGATCGAGCTGGAACAACTCCGTTGCGTGCTCGCGCAGCGCCACGACACAGCGTCCCGGCCAGAACTGATCGCGGTGCAGATAGATAATCGACGTCTCGGTCTCGACCAGCGGCATCAGCCAGCGTTCCAGCGGCCCCGTTCCGTCGCGCATCAACCGGCAGTACTGGCAGTCCGTGTCATACTGGGCCTGGACCTGCAGCGTCGCCGCCGACGGGCTCGGATGCGATGGGGGTTTTGTCATGTTTCTGCGTCCAGTTCGATTTCCGTGGTGCGTGCAATCCCGGCCGCCGTCTACATCCGGCCGGTCAATGCCTCCGATACGCCTTGACGATCGACCGGTACAGCTCATAGTTCGCGACCGGAATATCCGGCGCGATCGAATGCGTGCCCACCACCAGGCCGCCCAGGCGCCCCGCCTCGATCAAGGTCTCGACGTGACGCCGGATTTCCCGCTCGGTTCCACGCGGGAGGATCACGCTGTTGCAGACCCCGCCGATGAACGAGAGCCGGCCGAAATATCGGGGCAGCAATTCCTCGACAATCAGCCCCGACCGGCGCTCGACCGGATTGATGCCATTGAATCCCGCCTCCACGACCAGGTCGAGCAACGGCCCCAGATTGCCGTCGCTGTGCAGGAAGACGCGCCGCGCCCCGGCCGCCTTCAACCGGCCGATGATCGACTGGTAGACCGGCAGGAACATCGATTCGAAAATCGCCGGCGAAAACATCGGGCTGCGCTGGTTGCACATGTCGTCGAAGATCCACACCCCCTGCGCATACGCGTCGGCGCGCCGCAGCACCTCCAGCCCCAACTGCAACTCATGCTCGGCGAGCCGCTCGATCAGCGCGCGCGCGAACTCCGGATCCGACACCAGATCCATCAGAAATTCCGCTTCGCCCCGCAGCATTGCACAGCGATTGTAGAGGCCGCCGATCTTCACGAAGACCGGCTTGCCCGCCGCGCGCGCGCCGGCCACCTCGCGGTCGAATGTCTCGAACCGGACATCCAGATTCACCGGGTCGAACGTCAGCCGGTCCAGATCGGACTTTTCCTTCAGATCACGGTCGATGACATGGCAGAAGAAGCCGCTGCGACGCGTCAGCGTCCGCCGTCCCCACCCGTCATCCGCGACGACGGCGTCGCCGTCGTCCTCCAGCACCCGTCGGTGGGTCACGCAGGGCGCCTCCAGCGCGGCGCATACGGCCAGGTCGAGCGGAAAATAGTCCAGCACATCCGCCGATTGGTCCAGCCCGCGCTCCGCCCGCC
>MVZB01000131.1 GCA_002068205.1 candidate division BRC1 bacterium ADurb.BinA292 | reverse complement strand
GACGGCGCGCGCGGCCGAGGAACCCCCGCCGCCGTCCGTCGGGTCACCGATACCCTCGCCGGGGCCGACGCCGCGGGACCCGTTCGCGCTGGATCGGCCGGACGTCACGCCGGCGCCGGCGCCCGCCGCCACGCCGGTTTTGCCGGAGGCGACGCCACCGGCGCGCGCGGTGCGGCCCCCCGGCGGGCTGCCCGAAGTGCCGTACGAGAGCGGCAGTGAACCGCTCGTGAGCCAGACCGACCAACCGCGGACCGGCGACGCGATGGAGGCCAGCGAGGCCGGCACGCGCTATCTTTTCTGGCGTGCGCTGCCGGTGGGCGTGCGCGCTTTGGCCTCCGGCCGGGTCGCCTTCGCCGGTCCATTCGCCGGTTACCGGCATCTGTTGATCATCGATCACGGCGGGGGTTTTCGGACACTCTACGGCAACCTGACGGGGAGCGATCTGGCCGCCGGCACGCCGGTCGCCGTCGGGCAGGTGATCGGGCGCTACCGGGCCGGGCAGGGGGCGCGCGCCGAACCGCTGTGGTTCGAGATTCGCCGCGGCGTCGATCCGATCCGGCCGGGCGAATGGCCGGCGCTGACGTCGGGCTGGGAACAGAAGCTGTTCGTCAAACTGGCCGAGGAAACGATGTGACGCAGGCGTCTGATGGCGGCCGCTGTCGGGGGATCGGCGGCATCCGTGGCATCCGTGGCATCGGTCTTTTCGCTTCTCCCACCGCAATGGGGTTCATAAAATAGGGTCCGCATTTCTCCGGCGACGCGGGGCGTCGCTGCTGGCGAATGCCGCGCGGCGCCTCTGATTGCAGCGGGATTTCGAGAGCCGAGGACGAGGGACGAGAGCCGAGAGCCGAGTTTTGGGGACCTTTGGGGGGGATGACGAGAGGCGAGAGATGAGGACGCCTTTTTTGGATGAAATCCTGGATGGAGATTGAACGATGACTGCGACCGCCGAGACTTTCCAGTTCCAGACCGAGGCCCGGCAGCTCCTGGACCTGATGATCCATTCGGTCTATTCGCACAAGGAGATCTTCCTGCGCGAACTGGTTTCCAACGCGTCCGATGCGCTGGACAAGCTGCGTTTCGAAGCGCTGACCAATGAATCGCTCAAGCCGCTGACCCATGACCTCCACATCCGGCTGGAGCCGAATGCGACCGAGCGGACGCTGACGATCCACGACAACGGCATCGGGATGAACCGCGACGAGCTGATCCGCTATATCGGCACGATCGCCCGCTCGGGGACCGCCGAGACGATGCGGCTGTTGCGCGAGGCGCAGCAGGAGGGGCTCTCCGCCGAGTTGATCGGCCAGTTCGGCGTGGGGTTCTACTCCAGTTTCATGGTGGCCGACCGGGTGACGCTGGTGACGCGCCGCGCGGGCGAGGAGCAGGCCTGGCGCTGGGAATCGGCCGGCGACGGCACCTACACGATCGAGGAGGCCGAGCGCGCCGAACCTGGCACGTCGGTCACGCTGCACCTGAAGAACCCCGACGAGGAGGACGGCCTGGAAGACTTCACGCGCGAATGGGTCCTGCGCGACACGATCCGGAAATACTCCGATTTCGTCGCCTACCCGATCCGGATGCAGGTGGAACGTGAGGAGATCGAACGCGACGAGGAAGGCAAACCGAAGGAGGGGGGCGAGCGCAAGAAGGTCGTCAAGGACGAGACGCTCAACTCGATGAAGGCGATCTGGCTGCGGCCGGAGAAGGAGGTCAACGCGGACGAATACAAGGAGTTCTACAAGCACCTGAGCCACGACTGGAGCGATCCGCTGGCGTGGTTCACGCTCAAGGCCGAAGGGACGCAGGAGTTCCGCGCGCTGCTCTACCTGCCGTCGCGCGCCCCGTTCGATCTGTTCATGCGCGACGGCCAGCACGGCATCAGCCTCTACATCAAGCGCGTGTTCATCATGAACGACTGCAAGGAGCTGCTGCCGGAATATTTGCGTTTCGCGCGCGGGGTTGTGGATTCGGAGGATCTGTCGCTGAATATTTCGCGAGAACTGCTGCAGCGGAACCGCCAGATTCAGGTTATCCGCAAGCGCGTGACGAAGAAGCTGCTCGATGAGCTGGGGGCGATGATGCGCGACGAGCGCGAGAAATACCTCCAATTCTGGAAGGAATTCGGCCGCGTGCTGAAGGAGGGCCTGTTCCAGGATCACGAACAGCGCGAGACGCTGCTCAGGCTGGCGATTTTCCACTCGACGCACGAGGACTCTGCGTGGACCACCTTGGAGGACTACGTCGGCCGGATGAAGGACGGCCAGGATACGATCTACTATATGACCGGTGAGTCGCTCGAGGCGCTGAAGCGGTCGCCGCATCTGGAAGCGTTCCGCGACAAGGGGATCGAGGTGCTGCTGATGACCGATCCGGTCGACGAGGTGTGGACGCAGTCAGTCTTTGAATTCAAGGAGAAGAAGTTCGCATCGGCGGGCAAGGGCGAAGTGGAACTGGGCGGCGAGGAGGAGCGCAAGGCGGCCGAGGAGAAGCGCAAGGAACAGGCCGAGGGGCTGAAGTCGCTGTTCGAGGCGCTGCGGGCGCCGCTGCAGGATCACATCAAGGAGGTGCGGCTGTCGAGCCGGCTGACCCGTTCGCCGGCATGCCTGGTGGGCGACCAGCACGACCTGAGCCCGCAGCTCGAGCAGTTGCTGCGCGCCAGCGGGCAAGCGATTCCGACCGTGAAGCGCATCCTGGAGCTGAATCCGGAGCATCCGATTCTGGAGAAGTTGAAAGCGATTCATCAACAGGACGCGAACGATCCGCGGCTGGGGCAGTACGCCGAGCTGCTTTACGGGCAGGCCCTGCTGGCCGAGGGGGGCAAACTGCCGGACCCCGCCGCGTTCAGCAAACGGATTGAGGAACTGATGACCCAGACGCTGGGGTGACGGGGCGGATAATCAGTGTCAACATAGCGCCGCGAGATTCCCCGTCAGGCGAATGGCGTGTGAGTGCAGTAGCAGAACAGTTGGCGTTCAAGTATGTTACCGCCTCTTCGAGAATGTAACCGTGTTTCTCCTGATTTATGCGATCTTTGGTTGGATCGAAGTCAACGCGTGAACGGCCGAAAACAATGCGAAACGCCCCATCAGGTATTCCCAGCTTGTCAACGATGTCGCTGTCTCGGATTGTCATTTCCGATGGTCTGCCACGTCCCTCTTTGAGGGAATGATCCGTATCAATGCCCGGAGGGCTTCGTTGACCGCTTGAGAGGTGGGGAAATATTCCCTTACGTCCGGTTCCAGCATGACGGCTCCATCTTCAAGCTTGAAGTACTGAACTGAATCCGATCCGTCGTCTTCGTGAATGATGACCTTGTGTCCTTCACGATACGCCTTGTAGTACTTGCCTCGCACGCCTCCCTTCATACTGGAAAAATCATATTCCGGTCTCATCTCTTCTCGCGTTGACGACTCATCGGTCTTAACCTTCTTCATAGGATCTCCTCTCACGCGCCGCAGCTCTGCGGCAACTTATAATACGTATTCTGCCCTGTCTTTCCGTGTGAATCAAAATCAAAACCCTCTCTCTGCAAGAGAGGCCAATGCTGATGAAGCGCTCCTCTTCCTCCGAAGAGCTAATGTCTGGAAAGGTCAACAAGAATGGATCGTTAAAGATAGTCTTGCCTTCCTCAAAGCCCACTTTATGCTTCTTCAGGTTTTCTTTTGCCTTTGATCTATCCCACTCAAAAATCAGGTCCATGAAATCCCTCCCTCTTATGCCCCTCAGTATGGTCACCCAAGCGCCTTAGGATGATCAGCGGAGCGGAGCCGTGGGTCGGACGGCGAGAAAGCATCCCGTACGGGACGGACGTCTTCGGTGCGAAGGGTAAGCAATACCTGAGTGCGTCCAGAGGCCGTGACGAACTCGACTTCAAGGGCCGCGGTTTCGTAGACCTGCATAACTGCTCCAAGATCCCCGGCTTTCAGACCTGAGAAGGGGATGTCGTGGGACAGCACGACCATGTCGAATTCCGATAGGCAATTGACATCCGTTCGCTCCCTGATTAGTAGACAACTTCATTCTTTGTGCTACCCGGGGTCCTGGGCATCCCCTTCATCGAGCCGGGCCAGGGCGAGCAGTTCGTCGTGCAGCGGGCCGGTGCTCACCAGAGCGTTGGTCGTGTGAATTGATGAATTGCCATTGAAGTCGCTGAAGCGGCCGCCGGCCTCCTGGATGATCGGTTTGATCGGCGCGATGTCCCACAGGTTCATCACCGGGTCGATGGCGATGTCGGTCCGTCCCGCCGCCACCTGCAGGTAGGAGTAGGCGTCGGCCCAGGTGCGGACGCTCTGGGCGCGGCGCAGGAGCGCCTCGGTGAATCTGGGGCGGCGCCGCGCCAGGTCGGCGACGTTGGTCACGTTGACCCACGCCTCCTCCAGCCGCGCCGTCGCGCGCACGCGGCACGGCTCGCCATTATAGGTGCAGCCCTTGCCCGTCGCCGCCGCGACCGTCTCGTCCTGGGCCGGGCAGTGGATCACGCCCAGGTGCGACTCGCCGCTGCATTCCAGCGCGAGCAGCACGGTGTAGAGCGGGATGCCGCGGATGAAGGACTGCGTTCCATCGATCGGATCGAGGATCCACTGCCAGCGGGCGTCGGGGTTGTGGCGGCCGTGCTCCTCGCCGATGATGCCGTGGTCGGGGAATTGCTCCATGATCCGCTCGCGCATGAACGCCTCGGTGTCGCGGTCGGCGATGGTGACGGGGCTTTCGTCGGCCTTCAAATCGACGGCAACGCCCTGGCGGTAATAACGCAGGGTGATCCGGCCGGCTTCGTGCGCCAGCTGGACGGCGAATTTCAGGTACGTGTCGATTTCGTCGCGTTTGGGTTTGGGGCTCATGCGTGGCGGCTCCTGGGGCGGGCTATGAACCGGGCGGTTCACGTCAACATGTCGGAAGGTAGGTGCTGGCAAGGCCAAAATCAAGCCCCGGGGGGTCTTACGTCCGCACGGCGCTGGGGCGGCTGTTGCTGAGGAGGGCCAGCGTTTCCTCCTCGGATTCGGATTCGCTCAGGCGCATCATCGCATCGACGATCCGGTGGCTCAGATCGGGATCCTCGACGCGGTCGTAGAGCATAATCAGCGGGAGGATGGCCGACCAGTCGCCGATCTGGCCGAGTGCATCGACGACCTCGCCGAGGACGGCCGGATCGACGTCCTCGAGGCTGGTCAGCAGGGCCTTCATCGAATCGAGGTCGCCGATGCGGCCCAACAGCCGCGCGGCCTGGGGGCGGATCGGCGAGGTGGGGTTGATCAACGCCTCGGCGAGGGGGCCGGTCGTCTCGGCGGCGGCGATCCGGGTGAGGGCATCGCCGGCCGCCTCGCGCACGGCGGCCGCGGGATCGTCGAGGGCGTGGATCAGATCGCGGATCGCCAGCGGCGAGCGCAGCTCGCCCAGCTTGCGCGCCGCCTCCACGCGCCGGTCGGCTTCTTCCGCCTCGCTCAGCGTCCACAGCAGGCGGCTGACGCGGAGCAGCTTGAACGTCAGCATGTGGCGCAGCAGTTTGCCCAGGGGCATCGCCAGGGGTTCGTTCAGTTTCGCCGCCAGGTAAAATGCCCCCAGCCGCATCAGCAGGCTGATCAGGAATGCCAGATGGAAGCCGCCGAGAAGGTAGGGCCCTGCCTGGACGGTCCGTCCCTGCATCGCATCGATGCCCCAGCCGGCGAGCAGGGGGGCGATGCCGCCGGCCACGCCGAGAGAGAAGAACTGCGTCGCCGCCACATACATCGAACGGTTGAGCCGGGGCGAGTGCTTGAGCATGATGCCCTGCAGAGCCAGCAGGACGCCGCCGTCGATCAGGCCGTCGAGGAACATCGCCATGGCGAGGATCGTGATCGCCGCCGCCTCGTTCGGCGGCGCCAGGATGAAGGCCAGCGGGAAGAGGGTCTTGCCGATGATCGTGAGCTGGAGCACCGGGCGCTGACCATAGTTGTCGCACATCAGGCCCCAGAAGCGGGTGGCGAGCAGGATCCCGAGCGGCCCCGCCGCCAGGATGAGCTGGGTCATGCGCGAGCTGACGCCGAGGAAATCGACCATATAAAGCGTGAAGAAAGGCCAGGCGACCATCACCGAGAACCAGTAATAGGCCGAGAACAGCACGAATGCCCGGTAACGGCGGTCGAGGAGGGGCTGGAGCAGGATCTCGTGGAACCGGCGGCTCAGGTCGTACTCGTTGGGCGGCTCGGGGACTTTCAGGAAGAGGAGGACGTCGGCCACGCCCACCGCGATCCCCAGGCCGCCGATGAGCATGAATCCCAGGATGATCCGGCCGCTCGACTCGAAATAGTCGAAGGCGAAGACGATCAGAATCGACGTGATGATGATCGAGAGGGTGGTGACGCGCTGGCGTCCGCCCCAGTGGCGGTTCATGGCGTCGGCGGGCACGAGGTCGCTCATCCAGGTGAGCCACATCGGGGCGCCGAGCTGGGCGATACCGTCGTGCAGGGCCAGCACGATCATCACGCAGAGGATGCGGGCGCCGGTGCTGTCGAACAGCAGCGGCGCCGCCAGCACCCCGGCGAAGATCAGCCGGTGGGTCAGCGCGACGGCCATCCAGACCGGCTTGCGACGACTGACATGGTTGGTCAGCAGGCCGCCGAAGAGCTGGAACAGGATCGCGAGGGAGCCGATGGTTGCGATCAGGCCGAAATGAAAGGGACTGGCGCCGATTTCCGTGAGGAACTTGACGCGCGGCGCGCCGGTGACGCAGAGCGTGTAATAGGCCGCGCCGAACATCCCGGCCCACGTGACGACGCGCCAGGTCTGGCGGAACTGGGTGGGCGAGAGTGAACTGTCCGGCGCCGGAGACGACATATTCCCGCCATTATCGCAGGCGCGCAAGGGGCGGCAAGGACAATCCCGGGCCGCACTTCAGCGACTTGCTGCAGGGGGTGGGGCGCTCACGAAGAGGCATATCGCTGCGCGACCTGCGGATAGGTGGCGATCGCGATAGCGATAGCGATACCGATACCGATACCGATACCGATGGCGATACCGATGCTCCCTTGGGGCCTCGGTCAAGTCCCTTCCGTTCCGTTCCGCTTTCGGGCTTTTCCGCTGAGTGGGTAGCAGGCCGCGTAGGCCAGGTAGGCTGCCGCGCCGGCGGCCATCAGCGCCCACATCCGGGCGGAGATCAGGAAGTAAATCAGGCCGAGGAACGCCAGCGCATCGGCCATCTCCAGGGCCAGATAATACCGCCGGCGCCAGAGCGCCAGCAGCCGCTCCAGGTGTTCGCGCACCGCGGGCTGGGCCGGGCCGGCCGCCCCGCGCAGGATCCGCTGCTGCTGGACCCGGGCGAAAACCAGCGTGGCGATCGCCGCGAGCGCCAGCCCCAGGATGATCCCCTGGATCGTCGGCGTGTCGAGCGGGCGCGGCGCCAACGGTTCGGCGTCGATCCAGCCCGCCTGGTCGATACCGATCGCGATCAGCAGATAGACCAAGGGGGAGAGGAGCGCCCAGTGCCAGATCTCACGGGCGCGGCGGAGGGTCTGCTGGGTCATCGGGTTCATCTCGGCTGAGCGACTCCCTCGGGGCGAACTCCCCTCCACCCTACCGGCTGGAAACGAAATCGCAATGTCTCTCGCCCAGGATCGGCTTCGGCTTGCGTTCCATGGCATGGATGGTTTCCGTTATGGTGTCCACCTCCGCGGGCGGAGGGGCTAGCCGGCGGCGCGTTGCTTTCGCGGTCGCGTTGGGTTAGAAACGGGCGACCGCCAGGCCGCAGGTCCGGGTTAAGAATGGAAGATTCGCGTATGCGTCAGAACCAGGCCGAGCCCTGCCCTCCAGTCTTGCGCCGGCGAAATGCCGGTCCGCTCGCCGGGAGCCTTGCGCTGCTGGTCGTCCTGACGCTGCCGTGGTCGGGTTGCGCTGACGCGAGCCGCGAGGACGATCTCGAAGAGCCGATCACGATTTTCGCCGCCGCCAGCACGACGGAGGTCCTGACGGAGGTGTTGGACGCACTGACAACCGGTTCCGCCGTTACCTGCCGGACCAGTTTTCTGGCCTCTTCCACGCTGGCGCGGCAGATCGACCAGGGGGCCGGGGCCGACATCTTTCTCTCGGCGAATGCCGACTGGATGGATTGGCTGGCCGAACGGGGGCGGATCCAGCCGGACTCGCGCCGCGACCTGCTGCGCAACGAGCTGGTGCTGATCGCGCCGCGCGACCGCGTGTTCGAGGTCCGGATCGCGCCGGAGGCGACGTTTGCCGACGATTTCACGGGCCGGCTGGCGCTCGCCGACCCGGACCACGTTCCGGCCGGCATTTACGCGCGCCAGGCGCTGGAAGCGCTCGGCTGGTGGAGTCGGCTCGAGCCGCGGATCGTCCGCGCCGCCGACGTGCGCGATGCCCTGCGGTTTGTGGAAACCGCGCAGGCCGATGCGGGCATCGTCTACCGCACCGACGCCGTAGCCTCCGATCGCGTCGCCGTTGTGGCCGCGATCCCCGCCGAGCTCCATGATCCGATTCGCTACCCCGTCGCGTTGACCGTCAGGGCTGATCCACGCGCCGGTGAGTTGCTCGACCGGCTGGCGTCGCCGGCCGCCGCCGCGATCTTCGCCCGTTACGGGTTTACGCCGCTTCAATCGGCCGCGTCCGCGCCATGAGCTGGCCGCCGCTCACGCCGCTGGAGTGGTCGGCGCTCCTGCTGTCGCTGAAGGTTGCCGGCGGCTGCGTGCTCGTGTCGGTCGTTCCCGGCGTGGCGCTGGGCTGGCTGCTGGCGCGCCGCCGGTTTCCCGGCAAGGCGGTGGTCGACGCGCTCGTACACGCGCCGCTGGTGGTCCCGCCCGTCGTGACCGGCGTGCTGCTGCTGTCAGTTTTCGGTCGGCGCGCGCCGCTGGGGGCGTGGCTGGAGCAGACGTTCGGGCTCTCGCTGGCGTTCACCTGGCAGGGGGCGGTGCTCGCGTCGGCGGTGATGGGGTTTCCGCTGCTCGTC
>MVZB01000130.1 GCA_002068205.1 candidate division BRC1 bacterium ADurb.BinA292 | reverse complement strand
CTGGCGGTGGGGAAATTGCAGGGGTGGGCGGATCCCTCGGTCTCGCCGGAGATGGCTCTGCTGATCGCGCGGGCGAACACCGGGGCGGGCCATTACGATGCCGCGATCGCGGCGCTGGAAGTCGCGACCGCCCGGTTCTCGCGCGACGTGAGCCTGACGCCGCAGCTCAACGCCCTCAAACTGCTGGCGGAGGGAGCGCGGCAGGAGCAGCAGGGCAATCTGGCCGAAGCGACGGAGTTTTACGAAAAGGTATTCGCCAATCGCCTGCAGCTGGTCGAGGAGATCGGCCAGGCGGTCGGATCGCGCCTGGCGACGATCAAGGCGTCGCAGATGGACACGGCGACCGGCAGCCGCGGCGACTGGCGGCTGGCCGACGTGGCGGCGCTGGTGATGAACTTCGGTTCGGATCTGGGCCAGCAACGGCGCGGCGCGCGGACGCTCAGTCAGCAACTGCCGCTGGCGCCGTGGCATTTGAAGCCGACGCTGCAGGTCAATGGGGCCGATCTGCCGACGACGGCGGCGATTCCGCTGGCGATCGCGCAGGGTCTGAGCCGCCCGCTGGCCGTCCGGTTCAACGAGGAAAGTCCTTTTGAACTGACGTTCCGGATCAACCTGGTCTGCAGTCCGGAGGATTACCAGCGGCTGGGGACGTCGGTCGACCGCGAAGGGCGGTTTGAAATCAATCCGCCGGTTCAGATCAACAACATCACATTTGACCTGGTGGCGTTTCACCCGACGCTGGGGATTCTGCTGGAGGAGGACTGGTCGCCGCCCGACGTGGCCGAGCCGGTCAAGCAGTGGCGGGCGCAGCAGCCCAATTTCCCCGCCGCCGATCATCCAGTTTATCTCTATCTGGACTCGGCGACGAAGCTGGCGCAGTTCCTGAGCAACGAGATGCCGTATTATCTGATTCCCGAAGTCACGATTCTGCCGTCGCGGCTGAACCTGCCGCGGATGCGCGAGTTGCTGACGACGCCGCGCGCGACGCCGGTCGGCGCCGCGCCCTGAGCACCCGCCGTGGGGCGGCGGCCGCGCGGTTCAATGCACGGCGTCGCCATCCTCCTCAAGCAGTCGCGTGACCCATTCGCCGGCGGGCAGTTCGCCCGTGTCGGGGGGGGCATGGTCGTGGGCCGCCTCGTGCGCGCGGGCCTCGCGCCGCGCCTCGCGCACGATGTCGGCGCGGTGGCGCAGCGAGACCGACTGGACCGCGCCGATCCCGTCGTGAGTGAGCTGGATGCGAAGATACCCCGGGCGATGGCGGGGGTGATCCATGCCGGCCGAACCGCAGTTGAGCAGCGTGACGCCCTCGTGCTTCAGACGCCAGCGCTGGTGCTTGTGGCCGTGCAGGTAGGCGTCGACGCGATGCTCGGCGAGGAGCTCGAACAGGGCCATCCGCTCGGGGAGGGCATGGTCGAGCTGGACGGGGACGCGCGCCGGATAGAGCAGCGGGTAGTGTCCCATGACGATCAGGCGCCGACCGCGCCGGCGATGTTCGGCCAGGCGCGGCGCGAGGGCGTCGCGGGCTTCGCGCGTAAACCGGCCGCGCGAGGTGAACCGGCGCGGCACGGAGCAGTCAATGCCGATCAGCGTCCAGACGGCGTCCAGGTCGACCTCGAACGGGAAGCGCGCGTGCTCGCCGGCGAAGAGCGTTTCGTAGTAGCGCCGGCCGGCGGCGCGCACGGTGTAGCGATCATGGTTGCCGGGAATGGCGAGGAAGCGGGCCTGCCACTTGTCGAGCAGCGGGAGGAGGAGGCGGCGGGCGTCCTCGAACTCGGCCTTGAGCGAAGTGGTCGTCAGATCGCCGGAGAAGCAGAGGTAATCGGCGGGGTCGTGCTCGATCCGGCGCAGCACAAGGCGCGCGATGGAGAGCGGAAAGAGCCGGCCGCGGCGGAGAAGCAGGTTGGCCAGGCCGAGCAGGCGTTTGAATCGCGGGTCGGCATCCAGACCGATCCGCCACAGGTGCAGATCGCCGAAGTGAAGCAGCGTCAAGCCGGGGTCAGGCGGCGTCATCATCCGTCGGACCGGCCGGCTGGCTGGCGAGGGGGGCCTGCTGCAGGGCGGGGTTGCCGTGGCATTTCTTGTATTTTTTTCCGCTGCCGCACCAGCACGGGTCATTGGGTTTGGTCTTGGGCTGTTCGCGGCGGTAGGTCCTGGGCCGCGCCGGCCGCTCGCCCTCGCTGGTCTGCCCCTGTTGCGCCTGGCCTTCGGCGGCCTGGGCGGCCTGCGCGGCGGCGGACCGGGCGGCGTCGGTGATGCTCTGGCGACCCTCCTCCTTCAGGTAGGTCAGCCGTGCCGTGCCGGTCGTCGGCTCCTGGACGACATAGACCCGATAGATGCGCTCGAAGATCTCGCGCATGACGGCGGCCATCATCTCCTCGAACAGCAGGGTCGCCTCGCGCTGATATTCGGTCAGCGGGTCCTTCTGGCCGTAGCTGCGCAGGGCGATGCCGTGGCGCAATTCGTCGATCGCGAGCAGGTGATCGCGCCAGTGCGTGTCGATGATCGTCAGCAGGACATAGCGGGCGAGCGCGCCGGTCATCTGCTCGCCCATCATCTCGGTCTTGCGGCGGTAGACGGCGGCGCAGCGTTCGAGGATTTCGCTGAGGTAATCGTCGACGGAGTCCACGCTCAGTGGGGGCAGGTTGTTCAGGTCGATCAGCGGGACGTAGCGGCGGACCCAGTCGAGGAAACCCGTGACGTCCCATTCCGATTCGTCGTTGCCGGGGCAGTGTTTTTCCCAGGCGTCGGCGAGCGCCTCGCCGGTAAATTCCAGGACGCGTTCGAGATTGCTGCCCTGGCCGAGCAGCGCCTCGCGGCGGATGCCGTAGATCCGCTCGCGCTGCTTGTTCATGACGTTGTCGTAGTCAAGGGTGCGCTTGCGCTGCTCGAAGTTGATCGATTCGATTTTTTTCTGGGCCGATTCGAGGGCGCGCGTGGCGATGCGATGGCTCATCGCCTCCCCCTCGACGAACCCCTTCGACATGAGCTTGGCCATCCGTTCGGAGGCGAACAGGCGCATCAGTTCGTCTTCGAGCGAGACGAAGAAGCGCGAGGAGCCGGGATCGCCCTGGCGGCCGGCGCGGCCGCGCAACTGCCGGTCGATGCGGCGCGCCTCGTGGCGCTCCGAGCCGAGGATCTGCAGGCCGCAGGGGGGCATGTCGGGGTCGACCTCGGCGCCGGGCGGGCGGTTGGGGCAGGCGACGCAGTACTTACCCCCCGGCGGCTTGGCGCCGTCGGCGCACTTGATGACGCCCTGGCCCAGCTTGATGTCGGTGCCGCGGCCCGCCATGTTCGTCGCGATCGTGACGGCTCCCAACTGCCCGGCCTGGCGGATGATCTGGGCCTCGCGCTCGTGCTGCTTGGCGTTCAGGACGCTGTGGCTGATCTTCTGGCGCCGCAGCATGATCGAGAGCTTCTCGCTCGTGTTGACCGAGGTCGTGCCGACGAGCACCGGCAGTCCGTATTCGTGCAGGCGGTGCACTTCCTGCACCAGCGCGTTGAACTTTTCGCGTTCGGTGCGATAGATCAGGTCGTTCAGATCGAGCCGCCGGATCGGCACGTTCGTCGGGATGACATACACGTCCATCTTGTAGGTGTGGGCGAATTCCTCGGCCTCGGTCTCGGCCGTGCCGGTCATCCCCGCCAGCTTCTTGTACATGCGGAAGTAGTTCTGCAGGGTGATAGTGGCGAGCGTCTGGGTCTCTTTCTCGATCGTGACCCCTTCCTTGGCCTCGACGGCCTGATGCAGGCCGTCGCTCCAGCGCCGTCCGGTCATCAGCCGGCCGGTGAATTCGTCGACGATCACCACCTTGTTGTCCTGCACGACGTAATCGACGTCGCGTTCATAGAGGACGTAGGCGCGCAGGAGCTGCGAGATGTTGTGCAGCTCCTCGGTGCGCTCCTCGTGGCGATTCATCAGCTCTTCTTTTTTGCGTTCGAGCTCCTCCTCGGAGAGCCCCTGATTTCCGAGCTGGGCGAATTCCTCGACCAGGTCGGGCAGCAGGAACAGATCGGGATTATCGGGCGAGATGGTCTGGCGGCCGAGCTCAGTCAGATCGATCGTGTGGCCGCGTTCGTCGACGACGAAATAGAGCGCTTCCTCCAGTTCGCGCATCCGCTTGTCGCGCATGAAGTCGTTCTCGACCCGGTCGATCAGCCGGCGGATCGCGCCGTCGCTGGCAATCTTGGTGAAGCGCTTGTGCTTGGGCGATCCCAGCCGGGCCTGCAACAGCTTCATGCCGGCTTCGTAGCGCCGGTCGTCCACTTTGTCCGGGTCGGTCCCCTCCAGCAGGCGTTCGGCCTCGGCGACCAGGGAGTTGACGAGTTGGTTCTGCTTTTCGACCAGGCGGACGACGAGCGGCTTGAGCCGATCAAACTGGTGGGTGGAGCGGTCGACCTGGCCGGAGATGATCAGCGGGGTGCGCGCCTCGTCGATCAGGACGCTGTCGACCTCGTCGACGATCGCGAAGTGATGCTCGCGCTGCACCAGGTGTTCGGGCTGCAGGGCCATGTTGTCGCGCAGGTAGTCGAAGCCGAATTCGTTGTTCGTGCCGTAGGTGATGTCGCAATTGTAGGCTTCGCGGCGCTCGGCGGGGGTCATCTGGCTCAGGATGACGCCGGTGGTCATGCCGAGCCGCTCGTAGACGGGCGAGACCCACTCCTTGCCGAAGCGGGCGAGGAAATCGTTGGTCGTGACGAGGTGCGCGCCCTTGCCTTCCAGCGCATTGAGGTAGAGGGGCATCGTGGCGACGAGGGTTTTGCCCTCGCCGGTGGCCATTTCGCAGACGTTGCCGCGGTGCAGATAGATCGCACCGCAGAGCTGCACATCGAAGGGGACATCGTTCCAGTTGATCGGGATGCCGGCGGCTTCCCAGCTCTGGCCGACAAGCCGGCGGCAGACCTGCTTGACGGCGCCGTAGGCTTCGGGCAGCAGGTCGTCGAGCGTGGCGCCCTGGGCCAGCCGCTCTCGGAATTCGGTCGTTTTGGCCTTGAGTTCGTCGTCGGTCAGGCTGTTGTAGCGCTCGCACCAGTCGTTGATCTGGGCAATAATCGGCGCAACCTGCTTGAAATTGCGCTGCCGTTTATCGCCGACCAGCCACCGAAAAATGAAATTGAGCATGAAGCACAGCCTGTGAACGCGCGGAATCGCTCGGGCCTTGGGGAGGGGGCCGCAAATCCCCTGATTATCGCAACCGGTTCGCGCGAGCGTCAATTGATTATCCCCCCGTGGCAACGGGATCGGGATGGGGATCGGGATGGGGATCGGGATGGGGATCGATTGCGATACCGATACCGATAGCGATGCTGGAGAAGGGCGGGCGTCTTTGCGCTTGTTTCCGCCGGGCGTTCGCCTCCAAACTGAACGGGCATCGCCCCTTCGGGGAGTCCAGCCGAGCAGCCGACGGTGAGCGCCGCGCCCTTCCGATCCGAACCCGCCGACCCGCAAGCGCTCGCCGAGCCGCTGACCGAGGCCCTGACCGCGGGACGCGAGGAGGAGGGGCGCCGGCTGCTGGGGGCGCTCGGGTTTGCCGAGCCGGGCGACGCCTGGCGGCATCTGGACGCGCTGTGCGCCGAACTGCCCGAGGCGCCGCGCCGGGAACTGCTGCGCGGATTGACGCCGGCGCTGGCGGCGGCGGCCGACGCGAACCAGGCGCTGCTCGATCTGCTGCGCTACGGCGAGGCGCGGTTCGGGCGTGAACAACGCGCGCTGCTGGCGACGGTGCCGGCGCCGACGCTCGCGATTCTCTGCCGCCTCTTCGGTTTCTCACAATTCCTGGCCGATCTGCTGATCCGCTACCCCCAGTTTTTCGAATGGCTCGAAGAGGATCCGGAGCTGGGGCAGCCACGCACGCTGGAGCGCTGCCTGCGCCAATATGAGCTGGCGCTGGGGCCGTTCCGGCGGCCGGCCGCGCGGCGCGATGCGGCGATCCGCTGCCAGCGCCGCGAGCTGTTGCGCCTGGGCGTGCGCCGGATGATCGGGCTGAGCGACGAAATGCAGATGGCGGGCGAGCTGAGCGAACTGGCGGCGGCCACGCTGCGAGTGGCGTTGCGCGAGGCGTATGGCCCGCTCGAGGAACGCCACGGGACGCCGATGGACGACGCCGAGCCGGGCGCCGCGCCCACCGCGGCGGGCTTCTGCGTGATCGGCATGGGGAAACTGGGCGGGGGCGAGCTGAATTTTTCGTCCGACATCGACGTCATCTTCGTTTATTCGGCCGAGGGCACAACGACGGGGGGGGCCGACGGCGCGCCGGCGATCTCCAACCACCAGTTCTTCACGCGCCTGGCCGAGGCGATGCTGAGCTGGCTGACGGAGCACGGCCCCGAGGGCTACCTCTACCGGGTCGACACGCGGCTGCGCCCGGAGGGGGAGAGCGGCCCGCTGACGCGGTCGCTGGCGGCGTGCGAGATCTATTACGCGACGCAGGCGCGCACGTGGGAACGGCTGGCGCTGCTCAAGGCGCGGCCGGTGGCGGGCGACGAGCGGGTCGCGCGGGGGTTTGAGGCGTTGCGCCGGCCGTTTGTGTTCAACCCGCTGCACGCGGAGGGGCTGGTCGGCCAGGTGTATGAACTGAAGGGGCTGATCGACGGCGAAGTGGCGCGTCGCGGCGATGCCGGCCGCGAGATCAAGCGGGGCCGGGGGGGGATCCGCGAGATCGAATTTCTGGTGCAGACGCAGCAGCTCCTGCACGGCGGCGCCCGGCCGGGCCTCGATTCACCCAGCACGCTGGAGGCGCTGGCGGCGCTGGCGCGCGAGGGCCTGATGCCGCGCGAGGAGGCGGAGCGGCTGCGAAGCGACTACATCTTCCTGCGCACGCTGGAGCACCGCCTGCAGATGGAGCAACTGCGCCAGACGCATCGCTTGCCGGACAATCCAAGGGAACTGGAAGCGCTGGCCCGCCGCTGCGGGCTGACGCCGCGGCCGGGGGCGACGCCCCGCGAACAGCTTCAGGCGGCGTGGCGCGAGACCACCGAGCGGGTCCATGCGGCATTTGCGAAGTTTTTTCTCCCGCAGGGCGCGGAGGCGCGGCCCGCGCCGGCGCCGGCCGATGAGGCCGAGCGGGCGACGCGCGCGGTGCTCTCGGCCGAGCCCGAGGGCAACGTGCTGCCGGCCCTGCAGCCGTTCGAGCTGGCCGACGGCAGCGCGCTGAAGACGCTGCGCCGGCTGGCCGGGATGGGGCGGACGGTTTATCTGAGCGTCAGCGAGCAACAGCAGTTCGAACGCCTGTTACCGATCCTGCTGCGCTGCCTGCAGCGCGCGCCGCAACCACGCGTGGCGCTGGCGCATTTCGAATCGTTCACCGAGGCGTGCGGCGCGCGCGCGGTGTTCTACGAGACCTTCGCCGGCGCGCAGCCGCTGCTGGAATTGCTGCTCAAGGCCTTCGGCATGGGCGAGGCGCTGGCGCAGACGCTCATCGCGCATCCCGAGTTCGTCGATTACCTGAGCGACCTGTCGCTGATTGCCGGGCCGGCGGATCCCGGCGCCATGGGCCAGCGGTTGAGCCGGTGGCTTCAGGGCGCCCGGGATGAGGAGGCGTTCTGCCAGGCGCTGGCCTACTTCCGCCGGTTTGAATACCTGATGGCGAGCCTCGGCGAACTGGCGGGGCTGCTGGACTACACCGCCTACTGCGAGCGGCTGGTCGCGACGGCGGAGCGGGTGCTGGAGCAGGCGCTGGCGCGCGCCGCGGCGGAGCGCGGGTTGCCGCCGTTGCCGGCCGGGTTCGCCGTCATGGCGCTGGGCAAGCTGGGCGGGCGCGAACTGGGGTTCGCCTCGGACCTGGATCTGATCTTCGTCTGGGAGGAGCCGTTCGGGGCGGGCGCCGGATCGGCGGCGGAGGCGGCGGCCGCGCTCGCCGAGCGCGTGCTGTTCTTCCTGACGCACGTTTCGGCCGAGGGGCGGGCCTATGCGATCGACGCGCGGCTGCGGCCGGAGGGTTCCGGCGCGCCGCTGGCGCCGCACCTGACGAGCTACGAGGAATACTACGCGCAGCGCGCCCAGCCGTGGGAACTGCAGACGGCGATGAAGCTGCGCTGGGTGGCGGGCGATCGCGCGCTGGGGGCGCGGCTGACCGAAACGGTCCGCGAGCGCGTGCTGCGACGATTGCCGGAGCTGCGCATCGGCGAGGAGATCCGGTCGATGCGCCGGCGGATCGAGGATTCGGTCAGGAATCTCCCGCGCTGGGTCTTCGCCGATTTCAAGAAGGGCCGCGGCGGGCTGATGGATCTGGAGTTCATCGCGCAGCACCTCCAGCTCACGCACCTGCGCGATCATCCGGCGCTGCTGGGCCTCGGCACGCGGCGGGTGCTGGATTACGCGCGCGAGCAGGGTCTGCTGGAAGCCGGGCAGGTCGACGCGATCGCGCGCGATTACATCTGGTGCCGGCGGGTGGAGCTGCGCGCGCGGCTGCTGTCGGGCAGCGACAAGACGATCATCCCCTCGGGGGGCGAGAAGCTGGCGGCGCTGGAGCGGGCCTGCCGGGGGGAGTTGCTGGCCGAGGGGACGACGCTGCAGGACGAGATGGCGCGGAGGCTGGTGCGCAACCGCCGGCATTTCGAACAGATCGTCCGGTAGGGCCGAACCCTTCGCCTACTCATTCCATCTCCGGCCACGCCCTGGGCTGGGCGGCGTTGCGCGCGTGGATCGTGAAGCGGGGCGTCCAGCCCGCCTGGTCCGGCTGGGCGGCGTTGTGGCCGCGGATCGCGTAAGCGGCGGCGGTGGGGAGCCCGGCGGGCAGCCGGATCCGGCAGATCGCCCAGTCGTTCTCGCTGAAGCCGGTCGCGAGGGGCGCCTGGAAGACCTCGCCGCGGATCAGGGCGAGCACGAGTCGATCGCGAAGCCGAGGTCTGCATCATTCCCCCCAATTCCTTCGCGCTGGCAAGGACGGTCGAGTTCTTCCGGGTGCCGCGCGACGTGCTGGTGATCTGCCTTGGCAAATCGACCTATGCGCGCTGTGGCATCATCGTCAA